>CAXTPJ010000473.1:0-3679 GCA_964245855.1 uncultured Ferruginibacter sp.
TGGCAGTTAAATTGAAACCAAATATAACCATAAATAATAAAGCAATGTTTTCTTGAAAGGCTGAAAAGTTCTGTAGCCCTGCGACTACCCATAATAGGCAAATAACGATAGCTTAATCATTGGTCTTCTTACATAACTTGCTTTAATCATCAGGAAATTATAAAAGGGAATGTTATCAAAACAATAAATATTACAACTTCCCGTTCGCACAGTATTGCAAATCAGATGTTAAAGGGCCGGCTTGTTTCCATTAACAAAGTTTGCGATGTTACTTTTGACCTGTTGCCGATAGTAATGCGTATGCATTTGTGGCATCTATCAGTGCCCGGTCGAACAACAGCCAGCCCGCTTGGGGTATGATAATAAACGGTATAAAATATTTTCAATTCGAATTCATCGCTCATAAAATCACTCACAAATTAATGAACAGGATCGCACTGCTGATTAGCTTATGTACCCTTGTGTACTGTACAAGCTGCACCACCAAAAAGAAAGAAGCCGAAGAGGTGGGTAAATACACTGTTACCAGTCCTTTAAAGGTTGATACTTCCTTCAACAAAGAATATGTAGCGCAAATACAATCTGTGCACAACATCGAAGTAAGGGCCATGGAGAAAGGTTATTTGCAAAGCATTAACGTAGATGAAGGGCGCTATGTAAAAGCAGGCCAGGTACTGTTCCAGATAATGCCAACGATGTACCAGGCTGAATTGCTGAAAGCGCAGGCAGCAGTAAAAGAAGCAGAACTGGAAATGCTGAATGCAAAAACATTGTCTGATAAAGACATTGTTTCCAAATCGGAATCTGCCATTGCGCAAGCCAAGCTGGATGAAGCCAATGCAGACCTGGCACTGGCTAAAATGCACCTGGCCATGACAGAAATCAAAGCGCCTTATGATGGTGTCATTGACCGGATACCGTTAAAGATCGGTAGCCTCATTGATGAAGGGGCGTTGCTCACTACTTTATCTGATAACAAGAACGTGTATGCGTATTACAATGTGCCGGAAAAAGAATATCTCGATTACAAAGCCCATACCGATACCAATAATTTAAAAGTTGTTTCCCTGTTGCTTGCAAATGGTGATGTTCACAAATACAAAGGTGTTGTTGAAACCATTGAAGGGCAGTTTGATAATGAAACCGGCAACATTGCTTTCAGGGCAAAATTTCCTAACCCCGATATGCTGTTGAAACATGGTGAAACCGGTAAAGTGCAGATGGTAGTCCCGATCCACAATGCAGTAGTGATACCGCAAAAAGCCACGTACGAATTGCAGGACAAAGTGTTTGTTTATGTAGTGGGTAAAGACAATGTAGCAAAATCCAGGATGATCAGTATCAAAAGCAGGCTTTCTGAAATTTATGTTGTTGATTCCGGGTTGGAAGAGGGTGACAGGATATTGCTGGATGGTTTGCAAACGGTGAAAGAAGGCGATAAAATAGAGTACGAATATGCAGAGCCACGCAGTGTCATCGATAGCCTTCAATTGATCAAATAAAAGAATCGTGTTGTTCATCCTGTAACAAAAAAAAATGTTTAATAAATTCATACAAAGGCCCGTCCTTTCCATTGTTATATCTCTCGTCATCGTTTTTCTTGGTGTGCTGGCGGTTGTAAAAATGCCCATTACACAGTTCCCTTCTATCTCGCCACCCAAAGTAAATGTAACGGCCGAATACCCGGGCGCCAATGGTGAGTTGCTTACCAAAGCGGTAGTGATCCCGATTGAGCGTGCCATCAACGGTGTGCCCGGCATGAAGTACATGGATTCTGATGCAGGCAATGATGGTGAAGCAAGTATACAGGTGGTGTTTGAATTGGGTACCGATCCAAACATTGCAGCAGTAAATGTGCAGAACCGTATTGCTTCTGTTATCAATAAATTACCACCGCTTGTTGTAAGGGAAGGTGTGAAGATCACCAGGGAAGAATCGAACATGCTCATGTACATTAACCTGTACAGCGATGATAAAGAACTGGATGAAAACTTCCTGTACAATTTCGCCGATCTCAATATCCTTGCAGAATTGAAAAGGGTGAATGGTGTGGGGTTTGCAGATGTATTGGGCAACAGGGAATATTCCATGAGGGTTTGGCTAAAACCAGACCGTATGCTGGCTTACAAGGTATCATCCGATGAAGTGATGAAAGCACTGGGTGAACAAAGTTTGGAAGCATCGCCGGGAAAGTTGGGAGAAGCATCCGGTAAGCATTCACAGGCGTTTGAATATGTGTTAAAATACCCGGGAAGGTTCAACACAAAAGAAGGGTATGAAAACATTGTGCTGAAAGCTTCGCCTGATGGAGAATTGTTGCATTTAAAAGATGTGGCGGATATCGAGTTTGGCAGTGATTATTATGATCTCTATTCAACATTGAATGGCAAACAATCGGCAGCGATTGTAGTAAAACAATCTTACGGAAGTAACGCAAGGGAAGCGATAGAAAACATCAAAGCAAAGCTGGAAGAAATTCAAAAGACATCTTTCCCCAAAGGCATGCACTATGAGATGAGTTATGATGTGTCTAAGTTTTTGGATGCTTCCATTGAAAAGGTACTGCACACTTTGGTAGAAGCTTTCATACTCGTAAGTTTTGTGGTATTTATATTCCTTGGCGACTGGCGGTCAACATTGATCCCGGCACTGGCCGTTCCTGTTTCGCTGGTAGGGGCTTTCTTTTTTATGCAGTTATTTGGCATTTCCATCAACATGATCACACTCTTTGCCCTTGTGTTGGCGATCGGTATTGTGGTAGATGATGCTATTGTGGTAGTGGAAGCAGTGCATGCAAAAATGGAACATGAACACCTGTCGCCATTAGAGGCAACAAAGGCTGCGATGAAAGATATCGGAGGGGCGATCATCGCCATTACTTTAGTGATGGCGGCGGTATTCATACCGGTATCATTCATGTCTGGTCCCGTAGGTGTTTTCTACCGGCAGTTTTCGATCACCATGGCAACGTCTATCATCCTGTCTGGTATTGTGGCGTTAACTTTTACACCAGCCATGTGCGCCATCATCTTAAAAAACACACACGGCACCGCTAGAAAGAAAAATATACTCACCAAAGGGTTGGATGGTTTTAATAATTCATTCAACAGGTTGTTGGGAAGGTATAAAAGTTTGGTGGGCGTTATTGCCAACAGGCGGGTACTCACCTTTGTAGTGTTGATTGCGTTTTGTGTGGGTACTTACTTCATGAGTTCATCTGTTCCTTCAGGGTTTATCCCGAATGAAGACCAGGGTGTATTCTATGCCATCATACTAACGCCGCCCGGTTCTACTTTGGAAAGAACAAATGAAGTGGCGTTGAAACTGCAGTCGATCGCCGAAAAAATGGAAGATGTAAAATCGGTTTCTTCCATGGCAGGCTACGAAATTTTATCGGAAGGTACCGGTTCCAATTCCGGCAGTTGTTTGATTAACCTCAAAGACTGGACGGAAAGAAAACATACACTGCAGCAGGTGATGGATGAAATGGAAGAAAGGGTAAAAGATATCAAAGGTGCCACAATAGAATTCTTTCCACCGCCTGCCTTGCCGGGCTATGGTGCAGCCGGTGGTTTTGAATTGCGTTTGCTGGATAAAACCGGTAAAGGTGATTTTAAACAGATGGAAACCGTAAGTAAAGACTTTGTAAAAGAATTGAGCAAACGACCGGAAATTACTT
>CAXTPJ010000474.1:0-3678 GCA_964245855.1 uncultured Ferruginibacter sp.
AGTAGGCCAGCAACATAGAATCAATGTGACTATTGAATGCAGCAGAATGTTTACCTACCACGAGTGCCTGTTGTTTTGGGCCTTCCGGAATATCATCGGTTTTAAATACAAACCAATACACACCAAATGCGACAGCGGCTATCAAAACCAGCCATATTAATTTTTTCATCGAAAATTATTTTTGAACAAAGCTACACGATAACATCAAATTGGGTGAATAGTTTGCCGATTGAATTACTTTTGCATGCAAAATAGACACACTACTACTTATTACAATAAATTTTATGTTATTAGGATTACAGAATGTAACGTTTGAATTTGGTGCAAGAACGATCGTGGAAGATGCTACCTGGCATATTCAACCCAATGAAAGGATCGGCCTGATCGGATACAATGGAACCGGCAAATCAACCTTATTAAAAGTATTGACCCGCCAATATTTACCCAGTGCCGGCACGGTAGAACAAGGCAGGGAAACCACCATTGGCTTTTTACACCAGGACCTATTAAGTTTTGATACCGATGATTCTATTTTAGAGGTTGCCATGGGGGCTTTTGAAAGGGTTAAACAACTGGAAAAAGAAATTGAAGCAATAGGACTGGAATTGGAAAAAACAGGCGACGAAAAATTGGCGATTGATTACGCTGATAAACTGCATGAACTGGAAGTATTAGGCGGATATGATATTCATCATAAAACTGAAGAGATATTGCAGGGGCTGGGCTTTACCAATGAGAGCCTTCAAAAGCCTTATAAAATGTTCAGCGGAGGATGGCGAATGAGGGTTTTGCTGGCCAAAATGATATTGATGCACCCTGATGTTTTATTATTGGATGAACCTACGAACCACCTTGATCTTCCAAGTATTGAATGGCTGGAAAAATATTTGAGAAGCTATTCCGGTGCCGTGGTGATTGTTAGCCATGACCGCTATTTCTTAGACAGGATGATCAACAAAGTAGTGGAACTGTACCAGCAGAAACTGCATTTCTACACCGGCAATTACACCTACTACGAACAGGAAAAAGCGCTGCGGATAGACATACAGCAAAAAGCTTACGAAAACCAGCAGGATTACATACGGCAGAACGAACGCTTTGTGGAACGCTTTAAGGCGAAGGCCAGTAAGGCCGCTGCAGCGCAGAGTATTGTAAAAAGATTGGAAAAACTTGACCGCATTGAGAACGTGGAAATTGAAAGGCCGAATATGCGCATCAATTTTACGATAGATAAACAGCCGGGCAGGGTAATTTGTACGTTGAAAAATGTAACCAAGAAATTTGGCGACCTCACCATTATGGAAAACACCGGCGCCGAAATAGACCGTGGTGATAAGATTGCTTTGATCGGTGCCAATGGAAAGGGAAAATCTACTTTATTAAGAGTGATCGTTGGAACAGAAGAAATAAGCGGCGAAAGGGTTTGGGGACATAACGTAGATGAATCTTTTTACGCCCAGCACCAGTTAGAAGCATTGACGATGGACAACAATGTGCTGGAAGAAATGAAAGATGCAAGGAGCGGTAAAACAGACTTAGAATTAAGAAGTTTGCTCGGCGCCTTTTTGTTCAGCGGTGATGCTGTAGATAAAAAAATCAAGGTATTAAGCGGAGGAGAAAAAGCAAGGGTTGCACTGGCAAAAACAATTGTAAGTAAAGCCAATTTTTTAATGTTGGATGAACCTACGAATCACCTGGATATTCATTCTGTTGAATTGCTGATTGAGTCGTTGAACAAATATGAAGGCAGTATTGTATTGGTAAGCCACGACCGGTATTTCATCAGTAAAATTGCCAATAAAATCTGGGAAATAGAAGACCATAAAATCGTTGAATTCAAAGGTTCGTATGCAGAATGGCTGGAATGGAAAGAAAGGCGGGAAGCAGAAAAATTAAAACAACAGAAATCCGAGCCTGTAAAAGCGGTTGCTGAAAAGCCGGCACCTGTAAAAGAACAAAAACCTGCGCCAGTTAACAATGCGCCGGTTGATAAAGAAATAAAAAAAGAATACCAGAAACATAAAAACCGCTTTAATCAGGTAGAAGAAAAAATAGCGCAGTTAACAAAACAAAAAACAGAGCTGGAAGCAGCAATGGCACAACCGGACAGCTACAGCAACAAAGAAAAATTTCAGCAAACTGAAATGGCTTACAACAAAACAGCAGCAGAGCTAACCTTACTGAACAAGGAATATGAAACATTATTTGAGAAGGTAATGGAGCTGGAAGAAAAGATGGGATAACGTATAAGCATACCTGCAAAACATAAAAGCCGCAAACAAAAGTTTGCGGCTTTTCCATTTATAAATAACCCTCAAAAAATCAATAAACTCCAAGGTGTGAGTAAGAGTTTCCATTAGGACCAGTCCAAACTACCTGGTAATAAAAGGCTCCGCCTGGGCAGGAAGTAACCGGATTACCGGAAGCATCTAAACCAAACGTAGTGGTGGTAGTTACCAACGGGCCTTTGTGCTGAATTTTACCGCTCACCAGGCGGAAATCGCAACTTTGTTTTACAGTCAGTGGTTCAAGAACAGCACTGGTAAAAGCATTATTAAAACGGTTAATGCCCCATTCGGCAACACCTTGCGGGCCCCTGCCGGAAACTGCTATAACAATTCCATTATCATAAGTAAAAGTGCGGCGTTTCAATACCTGCCAGCTACGTTGTGTACCATTATCAAATGTTACAGTTATGCCGTTACTGGTTACGTCATGAATGATAGGAGAAGTCCTTGTAGCCAGGTCACGCAATTTACCGCCCGATACATTGGTAATGGTTTTTTCACCATTGATGGTAATGCTCTTGTTATCAGATAGGCGGGTGATCTTTAAATTTTGTGCAGTGATGGTATAGCTTGCTCCCGGTGCAGACAAACGAAAGTTAGGGCTAAAGCTGATTACTACAGTACCGGTGCGGGTGCGGTTGCCAAGGCAGTTAAGGCCATTATAGGTAATGGTGATTTTCCTGGGGGTGCTAACCGTATCTACTGTTACAGTGGCGTCGCAATGAATGGGCAACGGCGTGGTTGGATTCAATGGACGTTGAGCGTAACTGCCACCATTGTTTTCCAGCGCTGCATTGACATCATCATCAATGGCATCTGTTTCGGTAGTAAACCTGGCCTGGTCATCAGACTGTACCTGGAATTCAGTAACATCTGAATTATCTGCTGCTTTATCTTTTTTGCAAGAAGAAAAAAACAAGCCTGCGGATAGGGTTGCTACAATACAATAGCTGAATAGTTTTTTCATAAATTAATTTGTTTTTCTTTTTTTAAAGTTGGTTGAACGGTAGACCGGATGCTATGGCCGTGGTTTAAAAACCATTTTAAATTATTCCAATTAATAACTATGAACTATAAAAAAAATTGCCCCCCGGTAATACCGGGAGGCAATGTAAGAACACTGTAACTCTTTATATAGGATATTATTTGATCAATTTACCTACGAATGTTCCATTGTCAGATTTCAATTCAACAATGTAGCTTCCTGAAGCAAAACGGCTCAAATCATTTAACTGGATATTGTTTTTACCAGCCTGTACGGTTGCCTGCAAGCTGTAAACAGTTTTACCTGCATTATCAGTGATGCGTACTGCAACTTTCTGAGTTTTTTCACTTGTGTAGCTTAAAGTTACTTTGTCAACAAACGGATTTGGATAAACCCCGATGATGT
>CAXTPJ010000475.1:0-3675 GCA_964245855.1 uncultured Ferruginibacter sp.
TGCCGCTCGATGGTTCCGTAGCGTATATGTCGAATTTATAAGCGAGACAAACAGTATCAATAGTACTTAAATAATTTTTTATGATCACCAGTTCGCCGGCAGGTTTTTTAAACCTACTGTCTGTGCCGGTATAACCATCCCAGACATATTTTGCTGCGCCGATACTATTAACAGCTTTTTGCAAAGCTGCATCAGCAGAAAGGGCTGGAGTGATTGTGAAATTATCCGGGATAGCATAAAATTCTAATTGCATTAAACTTAACCGGCCAGTTTTTCCTGCTGCATTGATAATGCCATGTTCTACTTTAATGCCTTTGTAAAACTGCCCGAATTTTTCTACTTCCATTTCGGAGTAATTGCCCGGTATGATTTTTTTTCTCAACTCATCTATACCCGGCCTCAACTGTAATTGGTTGCTGATCCATTGTTTGGCATTAGCCAACGAAATCTTGGCCTTGCCGGATAATAAAATGGAACCCAGGTTTTGATCTTTTGGGCTTAACTGGATTTTGTACAATGCATTGCCAGCAAGCGCCATTTTTTCCTGCTGCATTTGCAATTGCTTTAATGCAGGCTGGGCAAACACTGTTTGGATGGACAAAAGAAGAACAATAGAAAGCAGTTGTTTTTTTCTCATAACATTATTTTATAATGACATAACAAATCTATTGATATTATAAAATACCTGCATCCCCGAAATAAGGGAGTTTATGTTAATGGCGCCGGGTAAATTAATTGTTAGATTATCTCTCTTTTACCGATTTTTGCCCGGTTAAAAAATATTCAGCAACGCAATCATATTTATCCATACTTTTCAATATTCGTTGTATCAAAATTTTAGTCATCATTTCACCAATATGAAACAAACAATTGCCCTGTTATTACTGCTGAATTGTTTTACTGTTAGAGCTCAAGACCTTGCGTTCGGAAGAAAAATGCTGGATACGCTGGCATCACCTTATTTCTGGGGAAGAGGGTACACCAATGACGGTATGAAAAAGGCCGCCGATTTTTTAGCCGATCAATTTAAGGGGTATGGCCTGCAGCCGTTAAAAGGGAAAAGCTATTTCCAGGAATTCAGTTATCCTGTTAATACATTTCCGGGCAAAATGGAAGTGAGCATTAATGATAACAAACTGGTTCCGGGCAAAGATTATATTGTTGCCCCGGAATCAAAAGGAATGAAAGCATCCGGTGAACTGGAGCAGGCAGACAGCATCCAGTTTGTAAACAGGAAAGAAAAAGTGATCATCAAAATAATGGACAAACTTACCTGGGATATTTCTCCTGAAGAAGCGCCTTATGCAGCGATATTGGTTGATAAAAAAGCCGTCAAAGGCAATCCTGTTAACTTTTCCATCAACATCGAAAATAAACTGGTCAGTAATTTTAAAACTGCCAATGTTTGCGGTATGGTAAAAGGAACAGAAAAGCCTGATTCTATCATTTTCTTCACGGCACATTATGATCATTTGGGTGGCATGGGGAAGGATACTTATTTTCCCGGCGCCAACGACAATGCAAGCGGCGTTTCTTTGTTGCTCAACCTGGCCCGGTATTATGCCCAACATCCACAAAAGTATTCTATTGGTTTTATCTGCTTTGCAGGAGAAGAAGCGGGGCTTATAGGATCAAAATATTATACGGAACATCCTTTACTACCGTTGAAAGACATACACTTTTTGCTCAACACAGATTTGGCCGGCACTGGAGAAGAAGGTATCATGGTTGTAAATGCTACGGTTTTTCCCAAAGAGTTTGATATGATGACCAAAATAAATGAGGAGGAAAAATTACTGTTTGCCGTAAAACCAAGAGGTAAAGCAGCTATCAGTGATCATTATTTTTTTACTGAAAAAGGAGTACCTTCTTTTTTCTTTTACACCATGGGCGGTATCAAAGCTTATCATGATGTGTTTGATAAAGCCATCACATTGCCATTGAACGAACACGAAGACCTGTTTAAATTGTTGATTAAATTCAACAGTAAATTAATGGGACAATAATAATCCCGTCAGCGGTGAAAAACCTGCCGGCGGTTAAAGCAGTAACGTTTCAAAATGCTTTTTCATTAATCAATCGTTTTCCATCTTTCTTATTTATAAAAAAAATTATGACCAGAGTTAGTTTTTTTGCATTGTTGTTATTTCCTGTTATTGCATTTGCCCAGCCCAACCGCTGGCAGCAGAGAGTAAAATACCAGATGAACATCGATATGGATGTTACTACCAACCAGTTTAAAGGAAAACAAAAATTAGAGTATAGCAATAATTCCAATGATGCGCTGAACAAATTATTTTATCATTTATACTTCAACGCCTTTCAACCCAACAGCAGTATGGATGTAAGGAGCCGTGAGTTGGGAAAGAATGTGTACAACGGCCGCAATGACTGGGATAACAGGGTGAGGGACCGTATTTCCAAATTGTCTGATTCAGAGATCGGCTATCAAAAGATCATCAGCATCAAGATCAATGGGGTATCACAACCATTCAAATACCATGAAACCATTTTAGAAGTCAATCTTACCAAACCGATCCTGCCTAAAACCAAGGTTATTATTGATATGGATTTTGAAGCGCAGGTGCCCTTGCAGATCAGGCGTAGCGGAAGGGACAACCCAACAACCGGCGTACGTTACAGTATGAGCCAATGGTATCCAAAATTATGTGAGTACGATTATGAAGGCTGGCACCCTACACCTTACGTTGCCCGGGAGTTTTATGGTGTGTGGGGAGATTTTGATGTGACCATCAACATTGATCCCACTTATAAGTTAGGTGGTACGGGAGTGCTTACCAACGCACTTGAAATTGGATGGGGATACGATAAACCAGGGACTGAACTGAAGCCAACAACAAAGGCCAAAAGAAGCTGGCATTTTGTAGGCAATAACATACACGATTTTGTTTGGGCTGCTGATCCCGGTTACATACATGTGGTACGCAAAGCTGCCAACGGAACTGTTTTAAATGTGCTGTACAAATACAAAGAGAACAATTCCAGGAACGATGAAGATTGGGAGAATGTAGCAGAGGCTGCAGTAATTGTATTGCCATTTATGGAAAAAACATTCGGTAAATATCCTTACCCGCAATACTCATTTATACAGGGTGGCGATGGCGGTATGGAATACCCGATGGCAACTTTGCTTGTTGGCAATGGATTGGAAACCGTTTTTCATGAGTGGATGCATAGCTGGTACCAGATGATGCTGGGCACCAATGAAAGTATGTATGCCTGGATGGATGAAGGTTTTACAGAGTTTGCCTCTAACAGGGTAGAAAATTTTTATGTTGACAATGTAATGAGGAAAGACCTTGCTGACAACCCTAAAGCGCTGGCAAGAATTGATTCTATTGCTGCCCTGTTGCCACACATGCACCGGGGTAATTACCTTGGGTATTATGCGCTGGTAAAAAGTGGAATGGAAGAGCCGTTGACCACACATGCAGATCATTTTAATTCAAACATGGCTTACTCAAATGCGGCTTATAATAAAGGCAGTGTTTTTATGGAACAGTTGGGTTATATCATTGGTGCAGATACAAGAGATAAACTGCTGCTTGAGTATTACAAACAATGGGCATTTAAACATCCCAATTCATCCGACTTTATCAGGCTGGCAGAAACAGTGAGCGGCCTGCAATTGGACTGGTACAAAGAATACTGGTG
>CAXTPJ010000476.1:0-3675 GCA_964245855.1 uncultured Ferruginibacter sp.
AAGGATTTGGCGCAGGCGTTTGGGAAGCTGTGAGCTTCGTTGTGGGACTTTCTAATCAACATTATTTCAAGTGGTAACAACATTACTACTGAGTCTTTCTATTCAACCGCCGGCGGGGCTCAAAGCCGCCGCCGGGTTGGCAGCCAGTTTTTATTCGACTTACTTTTTAAAATTCTTAGAAAAGCAGCTAAACACCATCAGCGGTTGATTTTACAGAAGTCGCATCATATCTATTTCAAAAAATCTTAACCGGTTTTTCTAAGCACTAACTGCTATACTCTCGGTAACAAACTCATGCATCTTCTTTAAAAAACGCCACACTTCGCTCATTTGCTTCATATCTTCTACTACTAAAATGCCATTTTTACCAACCTGTTTCAGCTTGGCTTTGTTGGTTCCTTTTTGCAAAAACATTAATAAACGATTGAAGGTTTCACTTTGAAAATAAGGGGAGTCCGGATTGCTGACAAAGAACCCTTTGAGTGTATCGTTCTTTAATAAGAGTTTTTCAAAACCCAGGTCCACCGCAGTTTTACGCACCCTTACCGTGGTAAACAAATCTTCTACCGGCGCCGGTATGGGGCCAAAACGGTCCAGCATTTCTGTGTGAAATTCAAGAAGTTCTTTTTCATTCTCACAGTTATCCAAACGGGTGTACAGGCTTAATCTTTCTGTGATACTTTCTACATAGCTATCCGGAATCAAAATTTCCAGGTCGGTATCAATGCTGCAGTCGGTTACAAAATCATCCTGCTGCTGTATCTCTTCTTTAAACAATTCCCTGAAATTGGAACGTTTCAATTCTTTTACTGCTTCATCCAAAATTTTCTGGTACATCTCAAAACCGATCTCTGCAATAAAACCACTTTGTTCGCCGCCAAGCATATTACCGGCACCGCGAATGTCCAGGTCACGCATGGCAATCTGGAAGCCGCTTCCAAGGTCGCTGTATTGCTCCAATGTACTCAAACGCTTCCGGCTATCTGTTGGCAACGTACTCATTGGCGGAGCCAATAAATAACAGAAGGCTTTTTTATTACTGCGCCCTACCCTTCCCCTCAACTGGTGCAAATCACTCAATCCAAAATGGTGGGCATTGTTTACAATGATGGTATTTACATTCGGGATATCCACGCCACTTTCTACGATGTTGGTACAAACCAGCACATCATATTTCTTATCCATAAAATCCAGGATGGTATCCTCTAACTGGTCACCTTCCATTTGCCCGTGGGCAAAGGCAATGCTGATATCCGGACAAAGACCCTGTATCAAACCTTTCATTTGAGCCAGGTCTTTCACCCGGTTATGAATAAAGAAAACCTGTCCGCCCCTTTCCGTTTCATAATAAATAATGTCCCGGATGGCATCTTCATTAAATACCATTACTTCGGTTTGTATTGGCTGCCGGTTGGGCGGCGGCGTATTGATAATGCTCAAATCTCTTGCGCCCATCAAACTAAATTGCAACGTACGTGGTATTGGGGTAGCGGTCAACGTTAGTGAATCAACCGTTGCCCGCAATTGCTTTAATTTTTCTTTTGCAGCTACGCCGAATTTTTGTTCTTCATCAATGATCATTACACCCAGGTCTTTAAACTTTACGTCTTTACCCAACAACGCATGTGTACCAACAATGATATCGATTTTACCTTCGCTCAATTTAAGTAAGGTTTCTTTTTTCTCTTTGGCAGATTTAAAGCGGTTTACAAAATCAACCTTTACCGGGAAATCTTTTAACCGTTCGCTGAATGTTTTGTAATGCTGGTATGCCAGAATTGTTGTAGGGACCAGGATAGCAGCCTGCTTACCATCGCAACATGATTTGAATGCTGCCCGGATAGCAATTTCCGTTTTACCAAAACCAACGTCGCCGCACACCAACCTATCCATCGGCATCGGCTTCTCCATATCCCGTTTTACATCTTCACTTGCCTTTGCCTGGTCGGGAGTATCTTCATAAATAAAGCTGGCCTCCAGCTCTGTCTGCATATAATTATCCGGCGCATGGGCAAAGCCTTCCTGGCTTTTGCGCTGGGCGTATAATTTTATGAGGTCAGTAGCAATATCCTTAACCTGTTTCTTCGTTTTTTCTTTCAGCTTGTTCCAAACATCACTGCCTAGTTTGTTCATTTTTGGAATGCTGCCTTCCTTGCCACTGTACTTGCTGATCTTGTGGAGCGATGAAATGTTTACATACAGCAAATCACCATCTTTGTATTGTATCCGCACTGCTTCCTGCATCCTTCCGCTGGCATCAATCTTCTGTAAGCCACTGTACACGCCTACTCCATGATCGATGTGTGTTACATAATCGCCCGGTTGTAACTCCCGCAATGTTTTTAACGTAAGCGCTTTGTTCTTACTGAAAGCCTGTTTTACTTTATACTTATGGTAGCGTTGAAATATCTGGTGATCAGTATAACAAACTGATTTAAGGTCATCATCAATAAAGCCTTCATGGATAGAAACCGGCACCGGCGTAACCTGTATCTCTGCTTTTAAATCAGTGAAAATGATATGCAGCCTTTCTAACTGTTTGGGATTTTCTGCAAAAATGTAAATGTTGTATTTCTTCGCTTCGTATTCTTTTAAATTCTTTATCAGCAGGTCAAACTGGCGGTTGAAAGCCGGCTGCTCTTTTGTTGTAAAGGCAATTTCATTAGCAGCATCAGCAAAAGATTTACGCTTGCCAAATTCAATGATGTGGCGCAATTTCACCTGTTGCTCCAGTGTTTCAGCATTTACAAAATCTGCTGCTGTAACATCTTTCTTTTCATTGATCTCTTCATCTTCTCCGGCTGCCTGTTTTTGTTTGCCGTAAGTTTTTATCACCTCTAAATATAATTGCAGGTCTTCTTCCTGCTGCTCTACTTTTTCTTTAATGAATTGCCAGTCTTCACTCCATACCACCGTATTCTCCGGTAAAAATTCAAACAACGACACTTTCTCGCCGGTTTCAAATTGTGTTTCTACGTTTGGAATGATATTGACCTGTAACAATTTTCTTTCGCTCAATTGGGTTTCAGGATCAAACAGGCGGATACTGTCTACTTCATTGCCAAACAATTCAACCCGGTAGGGTTTTTCATTGCCGAAAGAATAAATATCGAGGATACCGCCACGGATAGCAAACTGGCCGGGTTCATATACAAAATCCGTCCGTTCAAAACCAAGGTTCACAAACTTTTCCAACAGGCCATTTACATCCAGTTCATCAGCCTGCTTAATGGTGATGATATTATCCGTTAATGCTTTTGACAATACCACTTTTTCAAACAGCGCTTCGCTGTAGGTTACTACCATCTTTTTATTACCTCCGGCAGAAATTCTTGTTAGGGCTTCTGTGCGCAACATTACATGGCTGCTGTTGAGCAACGAATAATTCTTTTTGTTTTTAAAAGAAGAAGGAAAATAAAAAAGGTCTAAGGCGCTGGTAAGATTTTCTAACGTATTATGAAAATAAGCTGCTTCTTCGGCATCCCGTAAAACAATAATATGATTGAGCTGACTGGCGGCAGCATTATTAAAAATTGCCGAAACGATGAAACCGGGAGCGCTGCCATGAAGGCCGGATAAGTGCAAATGCTGCGGTTTAGACAAAGTGATCCTGTCCGCAATTTTAAAACAGCGGCTGTCATTTGCATAATCTTTCAACAACACATCCAGGTTCAT
>CAXTPJ010000477.1:0-3667 GCA_964245855.1 uncultured Ferruginibacter sp.
ATAGTTTTTCTGATTGCAGCAATACTTCCTGTGTATGCACTACTTCTTTGGCCGAACTGTTTACTTTTTTACTTTGAGATAAAGAAACCAATACAATGATGCCCACCGAAACAAGCAGCATGGTAATTACTGCCATCAATATTTTATCGGTATTTAATTTAGCATTCACCAAAAGCTATATTTTTTTAGAAATATAAATGTGGGGATGGATTAAGGATTAGCCGTAACAAGACTCATATCGATACTGTAAATTAAGCATAAAAATAGCGATTGAGGATAATAAGCGCCGTTATTTTTAAAGCGGTTGAAATGCTTTCTCAAATAAAAATCCCCACTACCTCACGGTAATGGGGAAACGAGAAAAATTAGTGTAGTAATGCAGCTACTTTTTACCGGCTGTAGCCAATACAGGTTTAAATCCTGTTTTTGAAATCGTCACCAGTTCTTTTCCAATACCGGTAATGGAAACCATGTTGAGCGGAAACTCCAGCAATACATGGCAGAAGCTAAGAAAATATAACCAACGCAGGCCCAGTGAGTAATTGACACCATACAGGATTAAAGAAACGATCCACAAAATGATCACCGCAATAAACCTGGCTTTAGGTACTTTGTGCCAGCGGATCACTTCCGTTTTGCTGAACCAGTTAAGGTAATGGTAGGTGTAAGCAAAAGCAATAAAACGCATTAAGAGTATGCCTGCCTGTGAGTGAAACACCACATTGGCTGCGTTGCTGTAATCACTGGCAGGTTCGCCTGAACCTTCATAATACAACAGGTTGCCGGCAGCATCTTTCATCTGCGGGAATTTTACGCCAAACATATTTTCTAAAAAGCTGAGGTTGGTGTTGAAGAAGCCTTCACCACCGGCTTTGTATGAATCCTGGCCGTATTGAGTAACAGGAATAAATGTTTTATCCTGGAAAAGGACGTACAACAAAATGGGGCAAACAAGAAAAACGAAAACAGATAGTAACCCGCTTTTACTGCGGCTTTTTAAAGCGCCGTACAACATGAAAAAACCCGTAAATACATATACATGAACAAGGGTTGGCAACAAGGCGCCAATAAAGAAAGCAAATCCATCCCGTTCGTTGGGTTTAAAAATTACGTTCGAGATAAGCAGGATGAACAACAAGCCAAATATCTTGATGAAAACATTTTGAACAAAGATCATTAACAGGGAACCAACAAGGGCAACAAAAATAATCTTGTTGCCAAAGTTGTTACTGAAAGGGATATCCCAGCCATTGCGGGCGGCAAGGCTTTCCAGCAATATAATTCCACCGATGATCCACAAAACAATGTTATCGTATTTTCCTTTGGCAAAATACTGGCGGTCGTGCAGCCAGCTAATTTCAGTAAGGTAGTGGAGCGGCCCCATTACTGCATAGGCAAACAAAAAAACTTCAAAGGGCATTACAAAAGCTGCAATGCAGCTTACCAGCATTAAACCAATATTGATCCCGTTTATCCGGTCGTCTTTACTAAGCGCCATATTATTATAAATTATTTTTTAAGAAAAGCTGCAGTATCAAAATAAGTTTGTTTATTTGGTGACCAAAACTTCATCCTAAAACAGGTTTTAAAAAGTTCCCAAAGATAATTAAATACTCTGCTAAATCTATTTTTACATTCTCCTTAAAACTATAATTTAATAAACACTTATGAAAAAAATGTTCCTGGTCGCAGGCTTGCTGCAGGCAATGATGCTATGTGCCCAAACCAGTATTTTAACTACCACCGCTGCCGATGGAAAACTTGTTTTAAGCGATAAAGGCGCTTCGTATTTTGCCAACTTATCCCTTACCTGCACCAATAAAATTTATCCGCATGATTACCGGGAGCAACTGGAAAAAGCCGAAGATTTGCAGCCGCCTGAAAAATTATGGCCATCATTTTATGGCTGCTACGACTGGCATTCGGGGGTACACAACCATTGGGCATTGGTGAAACTGTTAAAAACTTATCCAAACATACCCGAAGCGGCCGCCATTAAACAAAAGCTGGAAAAAAGTTTTAATGCTAAAAATATTTTGCAGGAAGTAGCTTACCTGCGCTCCCATGAAGAAAGGGATTTTGAGTTTCCTTACGGAACTTCCTGGTTGCTGAAAGTAGCCGATGAACTGATCCGCTGGGATAACCCCAGGGCAAAAGAATGGTTAAAAGCGTTGGAGCCTTTAACCGATTACATCAGCAAAAAATACATCGCCATTTGGCCACAAATTGAAAAAGCAAATTATAGCGGCGACCACTATGCATCTTCTTTAGGGTTATCGTTTGCGTTAGATTATGCCCGTAGCGCAAAAAACGATAGTCTTGAACTGGTGGTCATCAATTCTTCCAAAGCTTTCTTTGAACCAATTACTGATTTCCCTTTGGCGAAAGAACCGTTTGGTTACGACTTCATGTCTGCAGGTTTGCTGATCACCGATTTAATGAGAAAAATTTATTCTGCTGCGGAATATGAAAAATGGCTGAAAGCATTTTCCCCTGAACTGTTTACTACAGCCGGTATAAAAAAGGTATTGGCCGTGCAGAAAATTGAAACACACAGCGGCTATGCCTCGCACTGGGATGGCTTTCATTTAAACAGGATATGGTGCATCAACGGTATGTTTAAATCATTGCCGGCAACAGCGCTTACTCCGGAAGTAAAAGCGGCCTGGATAGCTGCACAAAAAAATATGTGGGATTATTCGCAGGAAAGTATCGGCAAAGGCAACTACGATGTTGACCACTGGTTGTCATCTTTTTCGGTTTTTGCACTTACCGGCTACGAAAACTAATTTGCTGTATGAAAATAAGGAGGCTGTTCCATTTGTATGGGGCAGCCTCTTGCGTTTGGGGAAGTGGGGGTAGTTAGTAAGTTTGTAGTTCATAGTCCATGGTCCATAGTCCATAGCCCATGGTTCATCATTGTAGTTTATGCAGTATGAATTGGAAGGCCGTACTATGGACCATCGATCATGGGCTATAAGCGCCCAACCTCACTCCGGAAACATCGCCTGATCTATGCCCGGTATTATCCGCAGCGCATTTTTGTAGTAAACTTTTTTTAAGATGTCATCCGGCAAACCGATACCATACATTTTCCAGAAAGCATGGTACTTTTTATGATACGGAAAATATTCATCCGTTGTTTCCAGTACCCTGAAATAAGTGCTGTATTCTTTTGGCACCCAACTGTCTTTTCCAAATAAGATCCGGTCCTGGAATTTGCTGAAAAACTGGTAAGCCATTTTAGGCTGTCTTCCCAACTCTGCTATCACAGCGCCAAATTCAACATATACGTTAGGCATTGCCGTTAGCAGCGTGTCAAGGTGCGGCAGGTTGTTGGCATACCAACCAAAATGGGCAGCAATGAAAGTGGTATTGGGATGTTTTTTAAACAGGCGGTGCTGCTGCTCCATCAAAGTATCCCAGGGTGCCGGATCGGTTTTGCTTCGCTTACGGTCGGGGTGGGTAGCCAGCTCCAGCCAGCGTTCATTGTGTTCGTCCATATCATCCCAAAAAGGTTTTGGGTCGGCAGTATGTATGATCACCGGGATATGCAACGCTCCACATTTTTCAAAAATTGGATCCAGCCGGGCATCATCCACGGCAATCACTTTACCTTTCTCATCATTGAAAAACATCCCGAAATCTTTGTACAGTTTTAAACCGC
>CAXTPJ010000478.1:0-3665 GCA_964245855.1 uncultured Ferruginibacter sp.
TTTCAGTACCTGAACCCGATCATTTTTTTAAGGCCGGTTGAAAGTGGCAGCGGCAGCGGCGATAAAGCAAAAGTGGGCTTTGATTTTAAAGCCAACGTAGCAGGCAAGCTGCAGTTTTACGGACAATTTTTGCTGGATGAATTTGTGCTGAACAAATTAAAAAACGACCCATCCAACTACGTAAATAAATATGGTTACCAGTTGGGCGCCAAATACATTGATGTGCTGGGTGTTAAAAACCTCGACCTGCAGGTTGAAACCAACAGGATAAGGCCGTTTACTTACTCGCACTATGATTCTGTTTCTAACTATACACACTACAATCAGCCGATGGCGCATCCTTTGGGGGCCAACCTGCAAGAGTTTATCGGCATATTAAAATACCAGCCGGCTGCTAAATGGTACGTGTATGCCAGGGCCATTTATTATTACCAGGGGCTAGACAGTGCCGGTTACAATTTTGGCAGCAATCCGCAGCGGTTGTACAACACTGGCAAGCCATTGTTAGACCCAACAGATCCATTATCGCCACAAAGGTTGAATGGCTTTAAAGTGGGCAGCGGCATGAAAGCCACCTGCATGAATGTGTTGCTGCAACTGAGTTATGAAGTAAGGGAAAATTTATATTTCGATTTAAGCCTTCAACACCGCACTTATAAAGTGCCATTGCAAAATACCAACACCAGCAATACCTTATTCACAGCCGGTATCCGCTGGAATATAGCTAAGCGGGTGTATGATTTTTAAGTAAGATTTTTTGCCACGAACATACGAATGGGCACTAATAAAGCATTAAATTTTTATTCGTGTTGATTAGTGTATTCGTGGCTTTTTGTTTTCCACGCAAAGACGCAAAGCAAATCAGTAAAGACGCAAAGAAGAACTTTTATTTCTTATTTGTTGCATGATATTTTTTTTGCCACGAATGCACGAATGGTCACGAATTGAATATTGATTTTTTATTCGTGTTAATTAGTGTATTCGTGGCTTCTGTATCTCACGCAAAAACGCAAAGTAAAATCAGTAAAGACGCCAGGAAGATTTTTTCTTTGCGACTTTGCCTCTTTGCTTCTTTGCGTAAAACTTTTATCCGTGGCCATCATCAATCCAGCGTTTCAAACCATACTTTATCTTTATTATCCCAATCTCCGTTGTAGTTAATGGTTAGTTCTTCACCCTTCTTAATGGTCCGTACCGTTTTAATCAAAATAGTATCTTCTTCAAAATCCATAAAATATTCACAGTTGCTTTGGTAACTGTGGTTGTACATGGCTACCAGTCCCAGCGCCATGGCACAGCGTTCATTGTTTTCGCCCCATTCAAAAATGTAATTATACAGCAGGGTTTTGTCCAGTAACAAACGGTCTTCCATGCTCATCACAATTACCGGCGCCACTTCAATGATCGTATCCGCAGCTATCTTTTTACTGGTAAAAATCCCCCGGCCCATTTCACCCATGGTGGCCACATGCAGATAAGGTTTTTGCATAACAATTTATTAAAGCGATTTAAAGTAATTTGCAGGTCAGTATTGACTACTTGGTAGTAAGATTTTAGACGGTTTAAAATTAATCAGAATTGCATTACAATTTAGATGCAGTACCAACAAATCATAGATCACAAATCATAAATCACACATTCCGAAATGTCTTTAGAACTCGACGAAATATCGCTACAGGCAAAGTTTGAAGAAGTGATCGCTTCGGAAGATAAACTGCAGATAAAAGAATTTTTAAATCATCAGAATATTAGTGATGTTGCTGATCTGATTTATGACAATGAAGATTTTGAGACGGCTATCATCAGCCATCTTTCCATGCACCGGGCCGCCAGTGTGTTCAAAATACTGGAACTGCCCACGCAACGGCGCATTATTAAAAATTTACCGGCATTTACCGCTGCAGAATTATTGAACGACCTGCCGGCAGATGACCGTACTGCTTTTTTAAGCGAACTGCCTAGCAACGCCGTAAGGGAACTGGTAAAAACATTAACGCCGGAAGAAAGAAAGATCACCCTTTCATTATTGGGTTATCCCGAAGGCAGCGTAGGCAGGCTGATGACGCCGGATTACATTTACGTGTATGAACACAACACCGTAGAAGAAGTACTGAACACCATCCGCAAATACGCCAAAAACAGCGAAACCATCGATGTGATCTACGTTATCAACGACAAAGGCGAATTGCTCGATGATATCCGCATCAAAGATTTCATCATGGCATCGCCGGATAAAAAAGTAGATGAACTGATGGATGGCCGCTACATTACCCTGCACGCCGAAGACGACCAGGAAGTGGCCAACGAAGCATTTAAAATGAATAATAGGGTAGCCCTTCCCGTGGTGAGCCGCAGCAATAAATTATTGGGTATTGTTACCATCGATGATGTGTTGTGGGTTGCCAACGAAGAGTTCAGTGAAGACATGCAAAAAATGGGGGGTACCGAAGCGCTTGATGAACCCTACCTCGAAATGCCATTGGTAAAACTATTCCGCAAACGTATCTGGTGGCTGGTCGTATTGTTCCTCGGTGAATTATTTACGGCTACCGCTATGGGTTACTTTGAAGATGAAATTCAAAAAGCAGTGGTGCTGGCATTGTTCATCCCGCTCATTATTTCCAGTGGCGGCAATACCGGTTCGCAGGCGTCTACTTTAATCATACAGGCCATGGCAGTGGGCGAAATTACGTTGTCTAATTGGTGGCGGGTATTGCGCAGGGAAATCATTCAGGGCCTCATGCTGGGCATGGTACTTGGCCTCATAGGTTTCTTCAGGGTCATCATCTGGTCAAAAATTTTACCGAATGTATACGGCGCCCACGAAATGCGTATAGCCTTTACCGTTGGGTTCTCCTTAATCGGTGTAGTATTATGGGGTACACTCACCGGCTCTATGCTGCCGCTTATTTTAAAGAGAGTGGGCGCCGATCCGGCTGTAAGTTCTGCCCCGTTTGTTGCAACACTGGTAGATGTTACCGGCCTCATCATTTATTTTTCCTTCGCCTACATTTTTTTACAGGGCATCTTGTTATAGTTTTTTTATCCTGGCTGTCAAAGTTTGTTTTTTGTTTGCAACCATAGCCCGGCTATCCGCTGCAAATCCTCGCCACAGGGCCACCACACCAACCTCAGCTTTGGGTTTTCCGCTCCTATCCGGCAGCAAGTGAAACGTTAACTATCTTTAGAACGGAATTAATCGCCGCAATAGTCAACACCAAAATATCATACACAAATTCGTAACCATGAACTACAATATCACCGCTTATTCCACTGCCTTATTTTCCACCTGGTACTTTGTTGAGGAGTTGGGCATCCTCTTCGATGCCGGTGATGGCGTTACTTCCGGTTTACTGCAAAAAGCAAGAAAAATAAACCAGGTGTTTATTTCTCATGCAGACAGGGACCATCTCACCGGCTTGTTGCAATTTAACCAACTCAATGCCCGTCCCGGTTTTCCTGTTATCTATTATCCGCAGCATTGCGGCTCTTTTACTGCATTGGAAAACTTTACCAAAAACTTTGATCCGCATGTAAAAGGAACTGTTTGGAAACCGCTTCAAGAAAATGAATCCGTCCACATCAACAACGACTTTTTTGTACACGCAATCAGGAATGAACATGTCCCTGCAGCGGCTGGAATAAATAAAAGTTTTGGTTATAAA
>CAXTPJ010000479.1:0-3659 GCA_964245855.1 uncultured Ferruginibacter sp.
TGTTTTACCATAGCCCTTGCTATCAATACCATGCGCTGCTGCGCCAAGGTGAGGGAGCGGAAAGGCCGATCCTTGCAGGCTTTTAACCTGAGCAATGATAACCATTGCCTTGCAGCAGCAACCTGCAGATCCGTTGGTCGTATGTATAGGCCAATAGAATCAACAAAGCCAGCGATCAACATCTGCTCAATCGAATCCTGGCGTGGATATTCTGTTGTTAGAGAAGAGGTGAAATAACCAATGTGCTGCTTGATATCCCATACCGTTTCGCCGGAACCTTTTTTTATTCCGAATAGATACAATTCCTGGCCGTAGCCTTTGGTGCTGTCTCCAATGATCATAGATAGCAGCGTACTTTTTCCGGTGCCATTGGCGCCTGTCAGTTGCCAAAACTCACCTTGTTTTATTTCCCAGCAAATATTATTAAGGATGCGGCGGCCATTGAATTGTACACTTACATTATTCATACGCACCAATACATTTTCATCCTGCCGGTTGGTTTCAATTGGCATTGGTATTTGCCCGGCAAAAAATACTGTTTCAGTTGTTGGTTGCAGAAATACTGACTTAGATATGGCTTTTATCAACTGATTTCCCTTCAAAACAAAAACGTTGTCAATAAAAGGAAGCAGGTCATTTTTCCTGTTCAGCAGTTGAATGATCAGGGTGTTTTCAGACAGTTCCGAAACTTTATCGACAATCAACTGTTGTCCTGCTTTATCCAAATTATCAAATACATTGTCTACAACAATGAAAGATGGTTTTTTCGCAATGATATGCTGGAGCAAAGCCCTTCTTTGTTCACCACCGGAGGAAGTAGCCAGCGATTGCCGGTTGGGTATATCTATGTCGAAATGGTCATGCAGCAATTCTTCCTTCACCAACTCACGGATAGCAATAGACGAAAATAAAGCACCCTGGCTTTTATCAAATTTGCCGGTAAGTTCAGGTCTTTTACCCAACATGATTGCTGTTGCCAAAGTATGCACCGTTTCGCCGGAAGAAATATATATTGCGGTGTGTTGTAGTTGCATCAAACTGGTTTCAGTCCTGCAAAAATAACGATCGTTGGTTTAATAAATCTTTAAGATACAACATAAGGCTGTGTCTTTTTTCTTGCAAAACTTGCGATCGTTATCTTTTGCCAAACAACTTATCTATCCTTTTCGGAAAGGTTTATGTATCCATCATTGGTGGTAATAAGGATACCGGCACCGGTGATCAATCCATAACGCTGAACATTTGCAGTAGTGTTGCCAAGCCTCACCCATCCTGGTATAACTTTTATCTTCTTTATGTTCATCATCAAAAAATGATATAAGCATTTCATAGTATTTACTGAATGTATTGCTATGGCTGTTGAATTTTATACTGAAGTAATGCGCTTCCTGCTGCTTCCGCATGTCTTCACAAATAATAAAAAAGTGGTGTCGCCATCAGAAGCCGTGAATTGCATGGATGCCCTGGTCATTCCCAATGTCTTTAATTCACCAATGGTTGTCCACTGGCCGCTTTGTAATTCTTCCATTTGTGCATTGGTTTGTTTAAACGGAAGGCATAACAAAAAGATAAAAAGGAATTTGCTCATACAATATTTTTCTCAATAAAATTACTGCAATAATGAATTGGCGGTTATAGCACGATTACGTGATAAACAGTTATGATATTGATTTTATAAACCCCCGGCCGCTATAAAATTCAACAGTACAAGTGTGCGACGCAACGATGCTGCTATGAAAACCAACTGCCGGGAAACAAGATCTTCTTCTATTAATTTTGATAAAAATTTTCATTCATTAACCGTTTAATAAATAAGATTTTTTGCGGTTTATAAAATCATTAAACAAAGTCAAAATTCTTTTATAATAAAATGTTGTGTATTATCTTTAGGGCTTTACACAATTCCAATGTAAAAATCCATGAAGAAATCAACTCAATCCGTTATCGGCCTCATCCTGCTCATAAAAATTTTTATAGTTGCCATCTTTGCGTTTATAACATACAGTAATAACAGGAAAACAAAAATCAGTAATGAGTGGGTAGTGCATACCAACAAAGTATTGTACAAATCCGAAAGGGTATTGTCTATTTTAAAAGATGTTGAAACAGGCACCCGTGGCTTTCTTCTTTCCGGCGATACCACTTACCTGCAACCTTTTTATCAATCGAAAGACAGCATCCAGACGAGCATTGCAGAGTTGAAAAGTCTGACGGCAGACAATACCAATCAATTGCCAAGGATTGACAGCCTGGCACAACTTTCCCAAACAAGGCTGCACATTTGTACTACCATGCAGGCCCTGCGCCGCCTTGATGGTTATTCCGTAAATAATGTGATTGACTTATTAGGACAGGGGAAAGCTGTTATGACAAAAATTCGTGGCCTGATTGCCAGGATACAGGCCGAAGAAAACAGGTTGCTTGTATTGAGAGAGCGGGCAAACGAAATCAATATCAAACGATCTGAACGTGACTTTTTTATATTCCCGGCAAGCCTTGGCGTGTTGTTGCTTACGGCTTTTTTTGCTTCCCGTTACCTGGCGAAACTGCGCAGAACAGACAGCAATGCGCTTACTCAACTGGATACTAAAATTGTATTTTTTACTAAACGGCTGGATGAAGTGATCAAAGGGATAGCGGATCCTTTTTTTGCACTGGATAAAGATTACAATTTTATTTTTTACAACGAAGCAGTAGAAAATGGAATTGGTCTTGGTAAAGGGAAAATGATCGGCAGCAATTTTTTCAAAATTTTTCCTCAATACGATCATGCACTGGTTGGAGAAAAAATGCATGAAGTGATGTACACCGGTAAAACTGCCACTTTTGAAATTTTAGAAGAGTTCTTACACCAGTGGCAGGATATTACCATCTATCGTACTTCAGAAGGTATTACTGTGTACATTAAAGATGCCACCAAACGCAAAGCTTACGAAAAAGAATTACAAAATGTAAGGCAATTGCTTGAAGAAACCAATGATGTAGCGCTGGTAGGTGGCTGGGAGGTTGACCTGCGGGAAAATAAAGTCACCTGGACAAGTACCACTGCGAAAATTCATGAAACGCCTCCTGATTACAAGCCAGATCTAAAAACTGCCATGGCATTTTATAAAGAAGGCAAAAGCCGGGATACCATTGTACAGGCCGTTAGCGATGCCATGGAAAGCGGCCCGGAATGGGATGTTGAGCTACAGATCATAACAGCCAAAGGCAATTTAAAGTGGATAAGGACCAAAGGAAAATCAGAATATGAAAATGGTGAGTGTATACGGTTGTTTGGTACGTTCCAGGACATTGATGCACAAAAGAAAATGGCAGACGAACTCAGGAACAGTGAACGCCAGTTCCGCTCCGCATTTGAAAACCCATTGATAGGTATGGCCATTGTAAACCCCGACCGTACGGCGAAAGATGTAAACGATGCGCTTTGCAAAATTGTTGGTTACAGCAAAGAAGAATTGCTAAAGATTACATTTGATGACATTACCCACCCGGATGATAAATCGAAACAGCAGCAACGTTTCAATGAAGTAGTCGGCGATCCTGCTCAAACTTTTCAGTACGAAAAAAGATACATCCATAAAGATGGTCATACCGTTTGGGTTTGCATTGGCGCTTCTGCGGTAACAGATAAAAATAATGAGATCAGGTACCTCATC
>CAXTPJ010000480.1:0-3654 GCA_964245855.1 uncultured Ferruginibacter sp.
GAAGGCAAATTCGAGGAAGCACTTGCTGAAAAGAAAAAGGCTGACAGCCTGTACGGCAGCAGTTACTGGACTCCTCAACTGTTATACATCGAAGCGGTATATCATATAAAACAAAAAGAAGACAGCGCCGCAATCCAGGTATTGAACAATATTATCACGCTGCATCCAAAATCACCTTTGAAACCGAAAGCAGTACGCATGATCGATGTATTGGGCAGAAGAAAAGAGATTGAGAAGTACCTTACAGATCTGCAGGTAACAAGAATGAAAGAAGATGAGGTAACCATCATCAATGACCGGGTGCCGATGGTACGCAACGATTCTAATCTTATCAAATCTCCTAATCTCTACGACAGCAGCAAAAAGACCAGGATTGCGGCAGATTCTATCTTTGCAAAAAGGGATAGTTCATTATTGAAGACGCCGCCGATATCTACCGATATAAAAGGCCCTTATGTATTTAATATTGCAGCCAAACACAATGTGGTTATGCTATTGGATAAAGTAGATGGCACTTACATCAACGAATCAAAAAATGCGCTTGCCAATTACGTGAGCTATAATTTCAGGGATGTCCAGATCACCGTTACAAGGGATGCCATAGATGCTACTTATGCACTGGTGGTATTCAGTTCGTTCCCTGATGCTGGCGAAGCATTGCAGTTTTTAAATAAAATTAAAAAAGTAGCACCGGATGAAATTTCCTGGTTGCCGGCAAATAAATACTCCTTCCTTTTGATCGACGACAATAACCTGCAAAGGATGAAAAACACTAAAGACATTGCAGGATATAAAGCGTTGTTGAACCAACAATACCCTGGCCTCGTTAAATAAACTGCAGCACTGGAAATATGAATAAAAAAACGTCAATGAAGAAGTCGGTAAAAATTTTGTGGAAAGTATTCTTTTTTGGACTGCTCGCAATAGTCGCCATTTTTGCCTGCGCCAATTTTGGGTTGTTCGGAAAAATGCCTTCATTAAAAGAGTTGGAAAACCCGGAAGCAGATCTTGCCAGTGAAGTGTACACCGCCGATGGCAAACTGATGGGGAAATATTACGCTGAAAATCGCAGCGAAGTAAAATACAATGAGATATCTCAGAACATTATCCAGGCATTGGTAGCAACCGAGGACCAGAATTTTTACGACCACTCCGGTATTGATGCCAGGGCCGTTGCCAGGGCAGTACTAAAATTAGGCACCGATGGTGGAGGTAGCCCCATTACCCAGCAGTTAGCCAAAATGATGCTAGGCCAGGGTAAAGGCAATATTGTAAAAAGGGTACTGGACAAAATAAAAGAGTGGGTAATTGCTGTAAAACTTGAGAGGAATTTCACCAAAGAAGAGATCATTACTTTATACCTGAACCGGGCGCCCTGGGGCAGTAACTATGGTATCCGCAATGCATCCCGTACTTATTTTCAAAAAGATCCGGCAGAGCTTACTATTGAAGAAGCGGCTGTTTTGGTAGGCATGCTCAAAGGATTTATTTATGATCCCATCCGCCACCCCGATGCCTCCCGCAACAGGCGCAATACGGTAATAGAAAGAATGGTAGATTGCAAGCAGCACTATCTTACTGAAGCGCAGGCCACCAAACTGAAAGCAAAACCATTGATCACCAATTATAAAAAACCCGATGAATCGGTGGGCATTGCCCCCTACTTTCGTTTTGTACTGGCAGAGAAATTAAAGACCTGGTGCAAGAACCATAAAAATTTAAAGACCGGTGAGAATTATGATTTGTACAGGGATGGCTTGAGGGTTTACACCACCATCAATTCAAAAATGCAGCAATATGCTGAAGAATCTGTAGTGCAGCACATGCCGGTAATACAACGCAAACTGAACAACCTCATAAAAGCAAGCGGCGACCGCTTATGGAAAGGAAAAGAAAGTATCATTGAAGCTGCAATGAAAAGCAGTGAACGATGGAGGGCTTTAAAGGAAGATGAAGTAAGTGAAGAAGATATCCGTAAAACTTTTTCCAAACCGGTGCGGATGAAAGTATTTGCCTGGAATGCAAAAAGGGAACTGGATACAGTAATGACCCCGATCGATTCCATTAAATACCATCGCCAGTTATTACAAACTTCTTTTGTGGCTGCCGATCCTAAAACAGGTGAAGTAAAATGCTGGGTTGGGGGTATAGATTTTAAATGGTTCAAATACGACCACGTTACTGCATTAAGACAAGTAGGCTCTACCATTAAACCGCTTATTTACACTTTGGCTGTGCAGGATGCCGGTTACACTCCGCAAACGTACATTGATGGCGGCCCGGTAAAATATGGCAATGAAGTCAGGACTTTCAGCGGCGGCGGCGGCACCATGGCCAATTGCCTTGCTTTCTCAAAAAATACCGCTTCTGTAAGGTTGACAAATCTGGTAGGCGTACCAAGAGTAATAGAATTTGCAAAAAGTGTGGGCATTAAAGCGAAACTCCCTCCTTTTACTTCCATTGCATTGGGCGCTGCCGAAATTCCGATGTTGCAAATGCTGCAATCCTACAGCATGTTTCCTAACAAAGGGTTTAATACAGAGCCACTATTAATGACAAGGATAGAAGATAAAAACGGGAACCTGTTAGAAGAATTTTCGACCCAAACCAACCTGGTTATCAACGAGCAGGATGCTTATACCATGGTGCAGTTAATGGAAGGTGTGGTGGAAAGAGGAACCGGCCGGGCACTGAATAACTATAATATCCCGGCCCAAAAAGCAGGCAAAACCGGTACTACCAACGACAATACCGATGGCTGGTTTATAGGCTACACGCCTGAATTAATTGCCGGCACCTGGGTTGGTTGCGATGACCAGTTCATAAAGATATATGCCGGTACATCAGGTGGTAATGAAATGGCTTTGCCTAAGTGGGGATTCTTTATGAACAAAGTATATGCAGATAAAAGCCTGCCTTTTGGAAGCTTGTTGAAATTTCAGGAACCTGCTTCATTTGGAAAAGAGCCGATTTCGGCTGAAGCAAGGGACCAATTGATCAAAAATGGCGACAGTACAAAATTTGATGACAGGGGAAATGGTGATGCAGATGATTATATTGGCGGCGGACAACCGTTAACGGATAACAACAGTATTCCTATTGAAAGTGAGTTCGACCCAAAACCTAAAAAGGATACAGGAAATAAAAACAAGCAACCTGCTGCTCCGGTTAAAGTACCTGAAAAGAAAGATGTTGGTAAGCCAGCCGCCACTCCTGTAAATCCGCCAGTTAAACAGGATGATAAATATAAAAAGCCTGCTGGGAATGCAAAACAGGATAAGCCAAAAGCAAGCGGTAATGATTACTAAAAGATATACAATTCATTAACCGAAGAAAACCTCTGTACGGATTTTCTCAACCAACTCGTGGGTAATTTTAGCGCCGGGATTGTCTTGTTTGTATTTTTCTATCCTCCGATTAAGCTCGTCTATCTTGGAGTCGTAATCATAATTGGTTAATTGTTCCGGCAATACTTTGTTTACGAACTGCTCGTACTGTTTGTACAACTCATACAGTACAACCCCTGCAACAATACAAGCCAGGTAGATAGCCACATAATCTGTTGGTGAAAACCCATAAGTGTACCAGTACCAGAGGCAGAAAAAAATGGGTATCGGCAAAAAAATCCATTGTTTGAACCTGGAAATGGTTATC
>CAXTPJ010000481.1:0-3651 GCA_964245855.1 uncultured Ferruginibacter sp.
TTTGTACCCTGAATACTTTTAGCTGTGCGCCTTTTTGTATCATACATTCCAGTGCATCTGTTAAAGTAAATTCCCGGTTGGTACGCTCACCTCTCTCGATAATGCTTTTAATACAGGCAAATAAAAAACTGGTTTCTTTTATTTTATAAATGCCTACCAGCGCCATATTACTTTTAGGGATAGCCGGCTTTTCTACTACACGGCTAACAGTACCATCTTCACTAATTTCTGCCACACCAAAATTTCGTGGATCATCCACTTTTTTTACCCCCAGCATTGAATAGGGGGAATCCAACACTTCTTTTACATCATATTCTGCTATGGTATCTCCCAAAACTATCAGTACTTCTTCATTGCTGCCTACAATTTCCCTGGTCATCTCAATAGCAAAACCGGTTCCGTTGCGTTCGTTCTGGTAAACAAAATGACAGTTAAGTTGCGGGTATTTTGCCCTTACATAATCCTGTATTTTATCTCCAAGATACCCTACGATAAAAACAAAATCGGTTATACCTGCTTCGTGCAATTGATCTATGATGATGCTTAATACAGTCTTCCCTGCCAAAGGGATCAAAGCTTTTGGTTGAGTGTAAGTATGGGGACGCAACTTGGTACCTGCGCCGGCTACTGGAATAATTGCCTTCATATTTTACTTGTTATCCACGGCAAGCGGATATTTATTAAATACAGTGCTGGTTGGTTTCAAAAACGGACTGTGAATGTAGGATTTTTTGTGTAATTGGTACATGATTTAATAAATTGAAAAGGATATCCGTTTTTATTAAAAAATCAATACAACTGTTCATCGAAACTTTCTTCTGGTGCGGCAATTTTATTACCCGATAAAAACTGATTGCGCCAGGCCACCACCGCAGCAAGCGACATCATTACGATCAACAGTGAAAGCCCTTTGGAAAGGCTGGCGTTTTCTGATATGAAGCCGATAACAGACGGGCCTGCTAAAAAACCGATCAGCCCGCCGGTAGTAACCATGGCAAAACCCTCCACCTTGCTTAACCCCGGAATACTGGCAGAAGTACGGAACAGCACCGGCACCACACAACAGCAGCCAAAACCAATGGTAACGTAGCCAATGATCGTTACGATAAAAACAGGTGACACCACCACCAGCAAAAAACCAACTGCTGCCAGTAAACACCCTGCAATTACTACTTTTTTATTGCCTGTTTTTGAGACAATGTAATCCCCGTTTAAGCGCCCGATCGTCATAGCCACGCTAAAACCTGCATAACCCAAACTTACCAATGCCTGCGGCGCATTCATTACCTCTTTAAAATAAATGGCACTCCAGTCGGCCACGCAGCCTTCTGCCATAAACAGTACCATGCAGATAAAAGAAATACTGAGTATGCTCAGAGAAGGCAGTTTAAGCCCGGAACCTGAATGAATGATGTCTTTATTGGCAAGCAGGTAATTCCTGTTGCTGATGTTCACCATTAAAATCGTTGCCGCAACCAATATTATCTGCCAGCCTGATGGAATATGTATAGCAAACATAAAGGCAGCCAACCCGGCACTAACGGCGCCGCCCAAACTATACAAGGCATGACAGGTACTCATCAGCAAACGGTTGTATTTTTGTTCCATGATGTTGACGGTGGCATTGGCTGACACACCATTTAAAAAACTGGTTAATCCAAGGCAGTATAAACATATCCAGAACATCCAGCGGTTTACAGAATTGATCTGTAGTACCATGATAACGCACATCAAACTATATCCTGTCAGCATCCATTTGCCAACGGTTATTTTGCTGAATACTTTTGTGGAAAGAAACACGCCGGTGATGGCGCCCAACGGTGATAACAGTAACGATAAACCCAAACTGCCATCCGTAAACCCTAACCTTTCTTTAATGCCGGGGATAGCCGCTACCCAGGTGCCAAACAACAGGCTGGAAGTGGCAAATAAAAAACCAACCGCAACAACCGGTTTCAGTTTTATAAAAGAAGAGAGGTTTTTAAATAACACAGTATAGTTTTAAAGGTATAAACATCCCTAACGCCGCCCTCTTCCCCTTCCCTGGAACAACGGAAAAATAAACCCTGCATTTACCACCGGGTAAATTTCATTGTACCGGTCACGATAAGGTGAAGACGGATCACTCAACACATCAATAGAAACAGACAGGTAATAGTAGGGCTGCTTGTAACCCCTTTCCCTTCCGCTCGTATAGCCGATGCCCAGCAGCAAACTGTTTGCATCAGAATTATAAGGATAAGTAGCATATGGGGTAATTTCTTTCTGCCTGATAAAATTATGTTCATATTGCACAGAAGCAAACAGAAATTCAACTGGAAAAATCCTCGCAAAAGCACCCGGGCCAATGATACTCTGGCGGTATTTATTGCCGAAATCATCATGCTGGCTGGTGTAGGTATAACCAAAAACAATCCCTGCATCCAGCCATCCGGTAACATTGTAACCCAGTTGTGGCGTAATGCCCAGGACGGTTACCCCGTTAAAATAACCTACATTCAAATTACCCCCTGTAAATAAATTCTCTACCTTAAAGCCACCGGTTTTTACTTCTTCTTTATCTGTATCGGTTGCTGTTTGTGCAAACAACCACACGCTGCTGAACGATAGAATGGTTATCAAAAAAATACGTTTCATTGTTTTAATTTTTACAGGTCAAAAATCTTCCCTTTGTTTAAAATATTGTTGGGGTCAAACACTTTTTTTATTCCTTTCATCAAAGCCAGGTTGGCATCTGCAAACACAATGTGTAAAAATGCTTTCTGCAGCAAACCAATGCCATGCTCACCGCTGATGGTGCCGCCCAGTGAAAACACCAGTTCAAAAATTGCTTTCAGGGCCGGTGTTACAGCAGCATTGTTGAGGCTGTAAATATGCCCTTCTTTTTTTATCCTGATGTGCAGGTTACCATCACCTGCATGGCCGTAACAAACCGACTCAAAATCATGCAGCTTGCCCAGGGCTTTTACGCCACGTATCAACGCCGGCAAAGCCGCTCTTGGCACTACAGTATCCTCTTCAATGGTATAGCCTTCCAGTTTTACAATTTCGGCTACCCGTCGCCGTAAGCGCCACAGGGCAGCCTTCTGCTGTTCATCATCTGCAAAGTAAATTTCACCACAATCAAACTCAGCCAGCAATGCTGCAATGGCCTCCATTTCATTCATCAGCGTATCCACATGGTTGCCGTCCACTTCAATGATCAAATGTGCTTCTACGCCTTTACCAATTGGTATTGTATTATCCTGCAAATGGACACTCACAATTTTCAACGCATCTATCTCGACCAGTTCCAGGGCACTGGGAACAAACCCTGCCCTAAAAATAGCGCTCACCGCTTCAACCGCCTTTTCCAGCGAATTAAAAGGCACCAACATCAGCAATTCATGTTTAGGATGCGGCAATAATTTCAATACAATTTTTGTAACAATGCCCAATGTGCCTTCACTGCCCACTACCAGTTGTGTTAAATTATACCCGGTTGAATTTTTCAACACATTGGCGCCTGTCCAAATGATATCGCCGTTCGGCAGTACCACCTGCAGGTTCAATACATAATCCTTTACCACACCGTATTTCACCGCTTTTGGCCCGCCACTGTTCTCTGCTATATTGCCGCCAATAAAACAACTGCCCCGGCTGCTCGGGTCG
>CAXTPJ010000482.1:0-3640 GCA_964245855.1 uncultured Ferruginibacter sp.
TGGCCATCTTTTTCCCGGAAGTACAATTTCATTTGGCAGACAGCATCAATAAAAAACTGAAAGTGGTAAATGGTGTAGCCGAAGCCATCGGCCTTACCAATATTACCACGCAACACACCCGTGCCGAAGACATTACAAACCGCAAATTTGATGTGGTGGTTTCCCGTGCAGTAGCGCCTTTAAAAGACCTTTGGCGATGGAGCAAACCGCTGATGAAAAAAGGCGGCAAACCCAGTGGCTTGATCTGTTTAAAAGGCGGGGATTTAACCACTGAAATATTTGAAAGCAATTGCAAACCCCGGATCTGGGAGATTGAAAAAATCTTCAACGAACCCTTTTTTAAAGATAAATTTTTGTTGCAGGTAGCTATTTGATTGTGTTGTAGTAATGCACTGACAATACCATGACAAAAATGCTGAATAATTACCTCTTTAGGGTATTGCGTACCAACACTTTTTACACCAACTTTACAAGACTATGATAATACCCGTAGCAATCGTTGAAGACAATAATGACATCCGCCAGGCCCTGGAACAAATCATTGAAATGTCGGAAGGCTATGAACTTGCCTGCTCCTGCATCAATGGCGAAGAAGCACTTGTTACCATTCCTTTTGCCAACGCCAAAGTGGTACTGATGGACATCAACCTCGGTGGCATCGATGGCATTGAATGCGTACGGGTGTTAAAAGAAAGCAACCCGGAAATTTTGTTCATGATGTGTACTGTGCTGGAGCAGGACGAAAAAATATTCGAAGCCCTGTCTGCCGGCGCCAGCGGTTACATCCTTAAAAAAACAACTCCACCAAAATTACTCGAAGCCATTAAAGAACTGTCCGAAGGCGGCGCCCCTATGAGTAGCCAGATTGCCCGCAAAGTAGTGGCAGCCTTTCAGCAAAAAACACCGTTGATCACCAGCACCCATCCTTCCGAATCGCTGGATGTTTTATCAAAAAGAGAAATGGAAATTTTAGAAATGCTCTCCAAAGGTTTGCTCTATAAAGAAATTGCCGACCGTATGTACATCAGCACCGAAACGGTAAAAAAACATGTGTACCACATCTACGAAAAACTCCACGTCAGCAACCGGGTAGAAGCAGTAAACCGTTATTTTGGCCGCTGATATTTTATAAAAATTTGGGCGCCCGGGCGGGCTATCCATTACAAATCCGGCACAAAAAGCCAGGCTTCTTCCTCTTCCCCCTTTGGGGGAAGCCGGATAGGGCTTTCACCGGGTTTTCCATTGCTATCCCTGGCGCAGCGTGCTGCCTTTATAGTAATCATTAATAATTATTTTGACTTTTTCCATGCAAAGCAGCAAAGGGGCCAAGACGCAAAAATGGATCTCCTTTCTTTGCGACTTCCCTTTCTTGGCGCCTTTATGTGATAATAATACTTTCGTTTTGCAGGTATTGATTATTAAAAAGCGATCCCAAACTGAAAAGCCACAGTGAAAGATGTTGCCTGGTCGTTTCCAAACCTGATAGGAAATGGAAAGGCAATAAAGTAGCTGCTATTCTTATTTTTGATAACCGTCTTATTCAGCACCGGCGTAATGCCGTACCTGCCGGATGTTTCAAAGGCAGCCCTGCCGGCAAAAGTGTACCCTTTACCAAGCGCTACCAAAACACCGGGATGAAATAAAAAGTTGTTCATTTTGCTGCTGCCATTTTCAGCCTTAACGTACGGCACAAACTCCATAGAAAAACCGATGGCAGCGCTCTTCCAGATGTTTATACCAGTAGGCATACCCACAATATAATAATCAGTAAAATTAGTCGTGGTACCATGACTGTTGAGACTGACTATGGGATGAACAATGCCCACATAGCCTGTCAACTTTGGATAGTTTGCCTGTGAAAATGCTTGTACACTTGTGAAGAAAAAAGCAACATAGAATAGATACCGCATGATAGCATTGTTTAGATGGCACAAAACTATCATTGCACAGGATTAATAAATAGCAGGTTATTTACCTTTTGTATTTGGTTTACTTTTTTGAATATTTTTTCTAAAAGCAGATGGATTTTTTCCGGTATGCTGCTTAAATATTCTTGTAAAATGACTTTGGTCTGAAAAGCCCGTGAGATAAGCAATTTCTGTTAAGGAGTATGCTGAATCCTGGATGAGTTTGATGGCTTTTTCAATGCGTATCTTTCTTATATAATCGCCAAAGTTTAAATCTTCAAAATACCTGGAAAACTCTCTTGATAAGTAGGAAGGGTTAATTTCTAAATTGCTTGAAATCTCTTTAAGGTCAAACGTAAACTGGGTATCAACCTGATCCTGGATAATTTCTTTTAAATGCCTTACCCAAACTGGAATCTTCTTTTTTTCTGTTTCTTTTTCCTTCAAAAATTTTTGGTAAACATCGTGCAATAAGTTTTCAAACGGGCTGTTTTGCAAATGCTTTTGTTTGTGCAGGTGTGTTGCCCAACTATACAGTGCATCATATATTACCATACCGGCTGCTAACAATTCATAGTCGTCAGTAATATTGTAAGCCAGCCCGGCAGAAATAGCCAACAGCCCGGCTGCCTCCTTTGCAATTTCATGCCGGTCAGTATCTGCCCCCCTTACGATTGTTGCCATCAGCAAAACAGCCGGATCTTTTATGGAATGCTTTTTTACAATGTAGTCGAAAGTACATTGGTCGTTGTAATGGGTATATTCAACATCAGGAATATCAAATGCAATGGCATTTAATTTCCTGCCGGTTTTAATTACTTCCTCAAACGGAACGTAAATAAACTCAGCTTCTTTATCAACAAATTTCTTTATCAGCCAGGGACAGGCCAAACGGTCAATTTTGGGTCGCTCTCTCGTGATCCATTTCATTACCGTGAAATTAAATTGTTACTATTTTGTAGAGATAATTATTTACACTGACATATTATTTCAAAAGTGTAACCTTATAAAAACTTCCACAACCAATTATCAGTTTGCGGCGTATCACCAATGGGAAAATCATGCGTGTGGCCAGAATCTTTGAACCCGCATTTCTCATAAAACTTTTTCGCCCGGTTGTTGTGCTCCCACACACCCAGCCAAATTACCTGGTAGGTATTTTCTTTGGCAAACGCTTCCACAAAAGCAATGAGCTGTTGAGCAATGCCCTTGCCATGAAAAGCTTTGTCAACATAAATGCGTTTCAGTTCCAGCGCCTTCCATTGTTTCATCAACTCAAAATGAGTATAGTCTTCCATCATACGAATGTACCCGGAAGCAACGCCACCTGTTTCAGCCAAATAAAAATAATCATTGCTGTTTTCCAGTTCGCTGGTAACCTGTTGCAGGTTAAAATATGCCTCCAAAAATTTATCCATATCCTGTTCGGTACAGGTGCCGGTAAAAGTGTCGCAGAAAGTTTGTTTGCCCAATGCCGATAGTAATGCAGCATCAGCGGTAGTAGCCCGCCTGATCGTTGTTTGCAAAAGAAATGATTTTCCTGTTGTAAAATAAGGAGTTGTTCAGCAAAGTTATTCTGCTTTTTTTACCTCGATGCTTTTTAATCCACGCATGCCAAATTTTGCGGTACCCGGCCCTGTTAAACTCATGATGATCGGCCTTTCCGGCACGGTGCTAAACTCAACCCCACCATAACTTGTCACCCAATAAATAGCATCCGAAGGAGGATTAAA
>CAXTPJ010000483.1:0-3639 GCA_964245855.1 uncultured Ferruginibacter sp.
GAAAATATACTCCGGCCATCCTGCGTATATTTGCTTTATGTACGACAGTCTCCATGCACATCTCCAAAAATTTGTTAACCTTTCCGCAGAAGAACTGGCTTTTGCAGATGCCTTATTTGAAATTAAAAAAGAAAAAAAGAAAACCATTTTACTAAAGGAAGGCGATGTCTGCAATTTTGAAGCATTCGTCAACAAAGGCTGCATCCGTAACTTCTATATTGATGAACAGGGCATGGAAGTGATACTTCAATTTGCCATTGAAGGCTGGTGGGTAAGCGACCTGGCAAGTTTTCACAACCATACGCCCAGCAATATTTTTATTGAAACATTGGAGGATTGCGAACTGCTTGTTTTGTCACCACAAACAAAAGAACAATTGTTACAAACGATCCCCAAACTGGAACGCATGTTCCGCCTGATGGTAGAAAAAAATTTATCCGTTCTGCAAAAACGTTTCTTAAAAAGCATCACCACTGCTGCACAGGAAAAGTACCTCGACTTCCTCGACCGCTACCCTACTATTCCGCAACGGGTAGCACAACACCACATCGCATCCTACCTCGGTATTTCACCGGAGTTTTTAAGTAAAGTAAGGACTAAGCTGGCGAGAAGATAATGGATAATTGATAGCTGGATAATGGATAATTTTTAGTTTCAAGAGTTCATTTTCTGTTTGAAATTGTTATCGGGTTAGGGAGGGATATACAAATAAAATTATCCGGCACCTGCTAAAATTTTCCTCTCCAGGCAGCAAAATCAGTAACAATCCATATCAATCTGCACCATCCATGTTTCTGACAATATTTTTTATTAAAAACAAAAATCAGTTCCAATCCGCATCAGTCAGCGTCATCCATGTTCCCATCTAATTATCAATTATCATTAACCAATTATCCATTATTAATAATTTCTTGTCCTGGTTCAATGTTTTCAAGATCGAAAAAATTCAATTTTACAGCATCAAACAAATTAAAAATTATCAATCATGGAAAGAAAAGATTTTATAAAAAATGGTTTATTAGGTACAGGGATGTTTGTTGCAGATGCTGCTTTGGGCAACGTTATAAAAAATGATGTAGATGAATTAAAAGAACTGGATGCAGTTGGATTCAATCATCTGCCCAACGAACCTGCGGCCATTGCACCCAGCACTGTTTTACACAAGGCAGATTCCCGTGGACACGCCAATCATGGGTGGTTGGACAGTCACCACAGTTTCAGTTTTGCCAACTATTACAATCCCGACAGGATGCATTTTGGTGTGTTAAGGGTGTTGAACGACGATACCGTTGATGCAGGCATGGGTTTCGGCAGGCATCCGCACGACAACATGGAAATCATCTCCATTCCGCTGGAAGGCGACCTGGAGCACAAAGACAGCATGGGCACAACCGCAGTTATCAAGCATGGCGACATACAGGTAATGAGCGCCGGCACTGGAATTTTTCACAGTGAGTACAATAAAAATAAAGACCAGCAGGTAAAATTTTTACAGATCTGGTTGTTTCCAAAAACGAAGAACGTAACGCCAAGGTATGATCAGTTAACGCTGGATGTAAACGACCGGCACAACAAACTGCAGCAGATTTTGTCGCCAGATAAAAATGATGCAGGTGTGTGGATCAACCAGGATGCCTGGTTTCACATTGGCAGGTTTGATAAAGACATTACAACTGAATACAAATTAAAAAATGCAGCCAACGGAGTATATGCATTTGTAATCAAAGGTTCTTTCACTATCGCCAATACAGCGTTGAATGAAAGAGATGGCCTTGGTATTTGGGATACCCAGTTGATATCTTTAAAAGCCAATAGTGCCGATGCAGAAATATTATTGATGGAAGTCCCGATGGCGATCAGCTAATCGGCCTTCACGAATCGGCAAGTGATCAATTCAAATCAGTTAGAAAATGAAAATTCAAATACTGGCCATTGGAAGGCACGAAGAAATTATGGAGACATTGCTGCGATTGATCAATAAAAATGACAACTGGCAGGGCACCGGAACATTGGATGATAATAAAGCCATGCAATTATTTGACGATCATGAGTTTGATATCGTATTATTAAGCAGCGGCATCACGGAGGATTGCGAAAAGAAATTGTGCAGCTACTTCAAACATAAAAAACCTTCCATGATTATCATTCAGCATTACGGCGGCGGCAGTGGTTTACTCACCAATGAAATTTTGCAGGCGTTGCAATAGGTAATTGATAAAATAAAACAGGAGGCTATTTTCACAGCCTCCTGTTTTTATCAGTAAAAGATATTGTTACATCACCACCAGCTTCCTGGTTGCATTCACGGTTTTAGAACGCACAGTTACAAAATAAACACCCGCCTGCAGATCATGTTTAACAAGCGATGAGCCAGTGATATTTTTGATAACAATTGTTCTTCCGTTCAAATCCTGGATGCGAATGCTGGTCAATTCTGTTTGTACTGCAGTCGGCAATTGTACAAAGAATTGTTTGCCCTGCACGGGATTTGGATAAATATTCACTTCCAGTTTTTCAGGCGCAGCAACAGGAATAGTATTATTAATCCCCCTTGCAGAAATCGGGTTTACAAATTTCCACATAGCGCTGTACCAGCCCGATTGTACACCGCTGTACTGCACATAGCCCACCTGGTTTTCGTTGTGTATCCATTCAGAAGTTTGCCACCTGTTTTGAATATAACTCCAGCCATCTGTTGCAGCAGCGATCGTCCACATGGCACTGTACCAGGTTACATCAGCCGCACCACATTGTACCGCACCATTTTGATTTTCTACATGCATATAATTGCCGGTACTCCTGTTTTTTAATAATTTGTACCCTGCACCACCATCAACCTGTGTCCATTGATACAATTGGTTACCCGACGGAGCAGTACCATATTTCACCTGTCCGTTGCCGCCATCATACAGGTATTGTGTTGGCTGCCACCTGTTCTGGATATTGTACCAGGTTGAAGCGCCCTGCGGAACAGTAATGGCCGCCGTTGCGGTTTTATTGCCATCCTGTGTAGTTACGGCAATGGTAGCAGTTCCACCGGCAACGCCGGTTACCAAACCTGTAGCACTCACAGTGGCAATACCGTTATTACTACTGCTCCATGTTACTGCTTTATTGGCAGCATTGGCCGGAGCAACGGTAGCAGTTAATTGTTGAGTAGCACCAACAGCAACTGTTGCCGCAGTTGGACTAACGGTTACGCCTGTAACAGCAACCGGCACGCCGGGATTGGTATTGTACCAGGTGCCATTCAAATACCATCCTGTAGTACTTCTTGTAAGGTCGGCAGTCTGACTGGTACCATCATTAAAGATGAGGCTCGTTGATGTTACATTGGTAAAAGTGAACTGGTAATAACCATTGCCTTCAGATGTCATGTTTACACCCGGCCAGTTAACAGTTGCCATTGCTCCTGCCGGGGTAAAGTTCCAGTAGTAAATTTTAATGCCGGTTCCCCAGGCGGCAGGTTTATAAAAATGAACAGTAAAGCTGCTTGCTGCAGTTACGGTTACCGTACGGGTTGCGGTTTTGTTGCCATCCTGTGTGGTAGCGGTAATGGTTGCAGAACCTGCTGCTACGCCTGTTACCAGGCCACTGGCATTTACGGTCGCAATGGCCGTATTGCTCGATGTCCAGCTT
>CAXTPJ010000484.1:0-3635 GCA_964245855.1 uncultured Ferruginibacter sp.
ACCGGTGAGTTCTGTGGTGAACCTTGTTGAAAGCAGCAGTCCTGCAACCTTGTTTCATTTCAATCGTTACAAAGCTGCCACCATCTCTGCATCACTGGCAGAAGGGAAAACAGTAGGCGACGGGGTTAAAGCCATGCAGGCCATTGCACAAAAATTGTTGGATGAAACCTACCAGACATCGCTGACCGGCCCATCCAGGGATTATGCAGAAAGTTCTTCCAATATTTTATTTGCCTTTATGTTAGCGCTGGTATTAATTTACCTGGTACTGGCTGCACAGTTTGAAAGTTTTATTGACCCTTTAACCATCATGATCACAGTGCCATTGGCGCTGGCCGGTGCATTGTTAAGCCTGTATATTTTTGGACAAACACTCAATATTTTTTCTGAGATTGGTATGATCATGTTGATAGGATTGGTAACCAAAAATGGTATCCTAATAGTTGAGTTTGCCAACAAAAAAAGAGAAGAAGGGCTTGATAAAGTAGAAGCAATTTTAGAAGCTGCCCAGCAAAGGTTGCGTCCAATTTTAATGACCAGTTTGGCGACATCATTAGGCGCTTTGCCGATTGCATTGAGCCTTGGCGCTTCTTCCACCAGCCGTGTGCCGTTAGGTATTGTTGTAGTTGGCGGGATAATTTTTTCATTGATCCTTACGTTGTTTATCATCCCGGCTATTTATACATTCTTATCAGGAAAACATAAAGATGTAAAGTCGCCTGCCGAACCTGTTGCTGATACTACAAAAGAAAGTGATCAGAAGAATACAGAAGAGCATAAGGGGCCAGATCAAAAAGATGACAATAATAAAAGTTAATAGTAAATGAAGTATTTGTTTGTATATATTTTTTCGGGGCTTGTAAGTCTTACTGTGTCGGCACAGGATCAATTAAAATTGCCGGATGCCATTAACCTGGCGTTGAAAAATAGCCTTGATATACAGCTCAGTAAAAACCTGGTTGAAGCCAATGTGTTGTACAATAATTATGGCGTTGCAGGCGGCCTGCCATTGGTAACCGGCTCATTAAGTGATAACGAACAGGTGTCCGATATCAACCAAAAATTAAACAGTGGCGAAACCATTTCGAGGAATGGCGCTGCCAATAATACTTTTGCGGTAGGCGTTACCGGTAGTATCTTATTATACAATGGAAACAGGGTAGTAGCAACGAAGAAAAGATTGGGTTTACTGGTACAACAAAGCCAGCAACAATTGAATGGTCAGGTACAAAATATTATGGCCGGTGTAATGACGGGCTATTATGATATTGTACGGCAGCAGAGTTATATCAAAACAATTGATCGTTCCATTGATGCATCCAATCAGCAACTGGATATTGTAAAAGCAAGGCAATCGGTTGGGTTGGCAAACAATGCAGACCTGTTTCAGGCGCAGATTGACCTGAATGCATTGCTGCAGGCAAAACAAACACAGGAAGTAATTATCGCACAGGCCAAAACCGAATTGTTGCGCCAGCTTACGTTAAAACCTGATTCAGCCATTACTGTAAACGATACCATCATCGTGGATCACAACATTGCAATGGATGCAATTTTAAACAGCCTCAATAAAAATGCAGAGATACTGGCAGCGGAAGATCAGATAAGGATCAACGAACTGGTAGTAAAAGAAACGGCTGCTCAAAGGTATCCTTCTGTAAGATTGAACTCTGGCTTGAATTTCAGCCGTAACCAGTCAGCAGCCGGTAACCTCTTGCTGAACCAAAATTATGGGCCATCCATTGGCGTTAGTGTTGCTATTCCTATTTACAATGGTTCTATTTTTAAACGCCAGCAAAAAGTTGCCGCCATTGATGTACGCAATGCAACACTCAATAAAGATATCCTGGTCAGGGATTACAGCTCGCAGGTTGTAAAGGCATACCAGTCCTATGCTTCAACGTTACAGCAGTTGATAACAGAGCAACAGAATTATGACCTGTCCAATAAATTATTAGAACTCACCTTACAACGTTTCCGCCTGAAAGTAGCCACCATAGTAGAAGTAAAAAATGCCCAGCAAAGTTTTGAAGAGTCCGGTTATCGCCTGGTTAACTTAGAGTTTGCAGCAAAATCATCAGAGATAGAACTGAAACGCCTGGCAAATAAATTGAGTTTGTAACAAACAATACTCACCTCATTTCTTAACCGCATTTATTTTACACGGCATCGAAAAAATGGCGTTAAGAAAATTTATGCAAGTGGCGTTAAAAAATGAAATATTGTTACTGAAGCCTGGATATATTGATAGTTTGTAAGTCGCACCAAAGCTCGGGTAAGCACAACTGATCGAACTCAATTTCATTTTAGCCAGTTGTATAAATTTTTAGCTATTTTTTCGAAGCCTTGATCTTTTTTGTTACTTTTTTGCATCAAGGCAAAAAAGTAAATAGGGGCAATGCTATTTAAAAATCATTTCCAATTTTTTTCTTCAATTAATATCTGCATCATTTCGTAACCACCCTCAACACCTGCTGCACCCTATTAGCCTGGTGTATCAACTCTTGTTTCTCCTTACTTAAAATAGTCACATGCCCCATCTTCCTGCCGGGCTTGGTCTGCTGCTTTCCATACAAATGCACAAAGGCATCCGGTATCTTAAGCACTTCTTCCAGTCCTTCATAAAATGGAACGCCGCTATGCCCTTCAGTGCCAATGATATTAACGATTGCCGCAGGCAAAATGTGTTCGGTATTGCCCAGCGGATAACCCAACATAATGCGCCACAACATATCAAACTGAGAGGAGTAATTGGCTTCAATGCTGTGGTGGCCGCTGTTGTGTACCCTTGGCGCCGTTTCATTTACCAGCACAGCGCCCTCTTTATCAACAAAAAATTCAATGGCAAAAATGCCCGGGCTTTGAAGGTGCTTCACCACATTCATGGCAAAGGCCTCAGCCTTCCACATAACTTTTTCCGGCACTTCGGCAGGACTAACCTGGTAGCACAACAGGTTCAATCTTTTATCAAACACCATATCCACCGGTGGATACATGGCAATGTCGCCCTTGTCGTTTACGGCAACAATAATGGCCAGTTCTTTATCAATCGCCACCATTTTCTCCAGCACAGCCGGAGCATCAAACCCTTTTGAAAAATCTACATTGGTTTTTAAAACCTGCACCCCTTTTCCGTCGTAACCACCTTCGCCAATTTTATGTACTGCCGGTAAAAAAGCTTCCTGTTGTTGCAGCGCTAAAGCATTTTGAGTTACCACAAATTCACTTGTCGGTATATCATGTTCTTTGTAAAACTGCTTTTGTAATATCTTGTTTTTAATGATCCTCAATGCACTGGGTTTCGGATAAATTTTCACCCCTTCATTTTCCAGTTTTTCCAGTGCGGCATCATTTACATTTTCAATTTCAATGGTAATCGCATCCAGTCCTTTGCCAAAATTATATACGTCATCAAAATTGGTAATGTCGCCTTTGGTAAACGAATGGCAAAGATGAGCCGAAGGGCACTGTTCATCATTTTCCATTACAAATGTTGTTACAGGATAATTTACCGCTGCCTGCAAAAGCATACGCCCCAATTGCCCGCCGCCCAAAATGCCGATTTTTTTCATGCAGCAAATATAATTTCTCTCCGCTCATGCGGTGGTAAATATTTATTAATAAAAAAAAGAAGG
>CAXTPJ010000485.1:0-3630 GCA_964245855.1 uncultured Ferruginibacter sp.
TGGTACCATGGCCGCTAAATCGAGTATTGCAGATGTGGCGAGGGTAATGGATCTGCCACTGGCTGAAAGCCGGGCTTTATCCAAACTGGTACCGGAAAAACCGGGCATTAATTTAAAGCGTCTACTGCAGGCGCCAATGACAATTAAAGAGGCCAAGGCAGGTGAGAAATCGCTGGAAGAAAAAGAACAGTTGCAGGCAGATGATTTTGAGAACATTAAAAAACTAAGAGAGATTTATAAAGGTGATGACCTGCTGGGGAAAATCTTGCGGGAAGCAGAAGTGCTGGAGGGTTCTGTTCGTAACACCGGTATCCATGCGGCAGGTATCATCATTGCACCGAGGGATTTAACTGATTTAATCCCGGTGGCGACTTCCAAAGAATCAGAATTGTGGTTGACACAAATTGAAGGTAGTACCATCGAAGAAGCAGGCGTTATCAAGATGGACTTTTTAGGATTGAAAACATTGAGCATCCTGAAAACTGCCCTCAGCCTCATCAAACAAAATCACGGTATCGACATTGTGATTGATGATGTACCGCTGGATGATGAACAAACTTATCAACTATACCAACGGGGCGATACCAATGCCACTTTCCAGTTTGAAAGTGTAGGTATGCAAAAATATTTACGGGAATTAAAGCCTGATAAATTTGATGATTTGATTGCGATGAATGCCCTGTATCGTCCGGGCCCAATCGCTTACATTCCGGAATTCATTGACCGTAAACATGGCAAAAAGGAAGTAAGCTACGATGTACCGGACATGGAAGAATACCTTAAGGACACTTACGGAATTACAGTGTACCAGGAACAGGTAATGTTGCTCAGTCAAAAGCTGGCCGGTTTCAGTAAAGGCGATGCGGATGTGTTGCGTAAAGCGATGGGCAAAAAACAGATCGCCGTACTGAACAAAATGAAGGTGAAGTTTTTGGATGGCGCTACTGCCAAAGGGCATCCTGCAGATAAGCTCGAAAAGATCTGGAGCGACTGGGAAGCCTTTGCGCAATACGCTTTCAACAAATCCCATTCTACCTGTTATGCATTTGTAGCCTACCAAACGGCTTACCTAAAAGCTCACTATCCAAGCGAATACATGGCCGCAGTACTCAACCATGCCGGCAGTATTGAAAAGATCACCTTCTTTATGGAAGAGTGTAAACGCATGGGCTTAAAAGTACTTGGTCCGGATATCAATGAATCGCAGAACGGTTTTGCAGTGAACCAGAAAGGTGAGATACGCTTTGGTTTCAGCGGCTTGAAAGGTGTGGGCGAAAATGCCATTGAAAACATCATTGAAGAAAGAGGAAAACATGGACATTATAAATCCATTTTTGACCTGGTAAAAAGGGCCAACCAGCGGGCAGTCAGTAAAAAATCACTGGAAAGTTTGATCTACTCCGGCGCCTTTGATTGTTTTAAAGAGTTGACAAGGGCACAATATTTTTACCAGGCGCCCGGCGATGTGCCATCACTGGATAAGATCATTAAGTTTGGTAATGTTTTCCAGGCGCAAACAGCCAGCACTTCCAATACATTGTTTGGCGATATGCAGATGCCGGATATTGTTCCGCCTAAATTATTACCCTGCGAACCATGGCCGTTGGCAACGCAACTGGACTATGAAAAAGAAGTGACGGGTATGTACATGAGTGGCCATCCATTGGATAATTTCAAATTTGAAATGCGGCATTACAACATTGTGCCGCTGGCAGATTTCAATGAATTTAAAGCGGCGGTGAATACGTTTCCAAATCCTGCAAGGCAATTCAGGCTGGCAGGTCTGGTAGTAGATGCACAGCACCGCTTAACCAAGACCGGTAAGAATTTCGGCGTATTAGCGGTAGAAGATTACAGTGGTAAAAGTGAATTCATGTTGTGGAGCGAAGACTATGTGAAGTACACTAATTACATGGAAAAGGGAATGATCGTGCTGATTGAAGGTGGCTTTAAAACCCGTTACAATACAGAGCAATACGAATTCAAATTATCCAAAGTGCATTTGCTGGAAACAGTAAAACCGGTGCTGACAAAACAGGTAACGCTGGAAGTGCAGCCGCAATTCATCAACAGCGATTTTGTAAATTTTATTGATGCTAACGTTAAAGCATACCCCGGAAAAACAACACTGAAACTAAACATCAACGACAACCGCAATAATTACAAAGTTGGTATGTACACCATGGCCGGCGGGTTCACCATGAACGATGAGATGGCAGTATTTTTAAATGATAACCCGGTGGTGGAAGTGAGTGTAGTGACGGGGTAATTACGAAAACAATTTTTCCAATTGCGGATCAGTGTAGTCTTCAATAAAGCAAACGATGTTGCTGTATTGACTGAATTCTTCTTTGGTGTGCATGGTGGTAATTACAACGCAGGGCATACCGGCATTCAAAGCAGCTTCTACTCCTTTGGGTGCATCTTCAAATACAACACATTCAGCAGGATTAACACCGAGTAATGCAGCACATTTTAAAAATGTTTCCGGGTGTGGCTTGCTGATAGTTACATTACTGGCACTTACAATGCCTTTGAAATATGGGCGAATGTTGAGGCCATCTAAAATATAATTTACATTGAAAGTGATGGCAGCAGAACCAATACCAATTGCGATGTTTGCAGTTTGTGCTTTATCCATCAATTCCTGTAAGCCATCGATCAGTTTCATTTCTGTTCTGTACACGTCCTGGTAAGCCTGTTCTTTATCCATTTCAATCACATCTTTTTCTTCCTGCGTAAACCTGCCGGGAAATATCCTGTCCATCATCTCGCCGCTTTTTCCATAACACTCGGCTTTCATCTCCTCCATGGTAAGATTGGCACCAAGGCCATTTACAATATCACGCCATGCCTTGATATGATAACTCATATCATTGATCATGGTGCCGTTCATATCAAATATAAAAGCTTTCGGTTTTATCATTGTATCAGGAAATTTTTTGAAAATAACGTTGCAAGAAATTATTGATGCTTGTCGAACGCAATAACAATTTTTGAAAAATAGTAATTCCGATGATGGCACAGGTAATACCCATCAGCACATCCAGCACATAATGATGACTGGTGTAAACGGCGGCAAACCAGATGCCTGTCATTACAGTTGCAAATATAACAGTCATGGGTAACCCCACTTTCTTCTTTAATCCATAATAAAAAACAATGAGTGGATAAGCCGAATGAAGTGAAGGCATGGCCGCAAAAACATTGGAACCTTTGGTGTAAATATTTTCAAAGATGGATACGCCAAAGAAGTGATCGAACCGGGAAAGCCCGGCAGTATGTGCCTTGGTACCGGGAATAAAATCAGTACCAAATTCCTGCATATACCACGGCGGCGCTGCAGGGTAGGTGTAGTAAATTACAAAGCCGATCAGGTTTACCAAAACAAACGTAAGCGAAAACTGCAGGAACAATTTTTTATCCGTAAAGAAAAGATAAGCTGCAAAAGCCAACGGAACCGGTATCCAACAGAGGTAAAAAATACCGGTCAGTACATCTAAAAAACTATTTTGATGTATCAGCCAATATTCATTTGGGGTGATCTTACTACCGTTGACCAGTATCCCAAAAATAGATTTTTCATGATCATGCAGATCTGCAATATGAACAGTATTAAAATTGTAATTT
>CAXTPJ010000486.1:0-3610 GCA_964245855.1 uncultured Ferruginibacter sp.
TTACATCAGCCTCTTTTGCCAGTTTAGATTTGCCTAAACGGTCAATGGCCATCCTGCGCAGACCGGCAAATTTATCCTGCAGGCCCAGTGCTAATTCAGGACTGCTTTTCTTAGCAAAAAATTCCAGCGCTTCCCTTCTGTCTAAATAGTTAGGTGCATACTTATATTGGTGTACAAAGTTTTCAGCAGTTTTATTGTCTGTTTTTTCACAAAGCATAATTTTATCAGCATCTACATTAATCAAATCCGGATGCTTGCTGTATTTGAAAGTAAAAGTGTCGATCTTATTTTCAACCCAAACTTTGTTACGCTCTTTTGTTGCACCGGTATAAATATCAATCGCAATCGGTAAACGAAACACTTTATCTGTCTTCTGCGTTTGCTGAACAATTACTTTGGCAGTACCTGCTGCATCATCATACACGTAATCGATCTTCAATTTAGGATGGCCACTACCATAATACCATTGGTTCCAGTACCAGTTCATGTCCTCCCCGGTTACTTCTTCAAAAGCCAGGCGTAATTGTCCTGCTTCGCCTGCTTTAAATTTATTGGTAGTTAAATAATTGTTCAATGATTTAAAGAAAGCATCATCACCAACATAGTTGCGCAGCATGTTTAAAATGCGGCCGCCTTTGTTGTAGCTAACGCCATCAAACATATCTTCTTTGTTAGAATAATGAAATCGTACCAGGTCTTTTTGGTCGTTGCCCGGCTGCATTAAGTAGCCCTGCATGTCCTGGAAATGGTGTTCATCAGCCGCATCTTTTCCTTCTGAGTGTTCCATCCACAAATATTCGCTGTAGTTGGCAAAACTTTCATTCACCGTCAGGTTGCTCCAGCTTTCAGCCGTTACTAAATCTCCAAACCATTGGTGAAACAATTCATGGGCAATGGTTTCTTCCCATCCATTGTTATCAACCAGTTGCCTTGCATTTTGATAAGCGCTTTCCTGGTGAAGTGTTGCCGTTGTGTTTTCCATCGCACCACTCACATAATCACGCCCAACAATCTGCGAATACTTGGCCCACGGAAAATCAACGCCCAATTTCTCGGAGAAAAATTTCATCATAGCCGGTGTGTTACCAAATATTTTCCTGGCAACGCTTTCATATTTTTTCTCTACATAATAATTCACTTCCTTCGTTTTGTATTTGTCTTTTATAATGGCAAAGTCACCTACACCCATAAAAAATAAATAAGGAGCATGCGGCAAATCCATTTTCCAGTAATCTGTCCTGGTGCCATCTGCATTTTTGGTTTGACTGATCAATAAACCATTACTCAGCGTAACATATTTCGCCGGCACAGTCATGTAAATTTCTTCTGTACTTTTTTGATTGGGTTTATCAATGGTAGGCATCCAAACGCTGTTGGCTTCGGTTTCGCCCTGTGTCCATATTTGTGTTGGCTTATCTTTTTCTTCTCCTTTAGGATTAATAAAGTATAAACCCTTTGCATCAGTGATAGCATCGCTACCTTGTACGGTCAGGTCATTTGGCCTTGCAGTATAATTGATATATATAGTATAGCTTTCGTTGCCCTTATATGTTTTATCTAATTTAATCAGCAATTGCAAACTATCATAAGTATATTTCAATGCGGTTTTTGCAGTGCCTTTTACAATGGAAATCTCTTTGATATCCATTCCCTTTGCATCCAGTCTCAGGCTGTCAGTAGGGTAGAAGTGTGGTTTCAGGGTGATCCATGCTTTACCATACATCCATGCTTTAGCATAATCAAACTTTACATCCAGTTTGGTATGCACCAGTTCATTTGTTTTAGGATAACTCTCCCGGTATAATTTTTTCCAGGAAGTATCCTGCGGTTCTTCTCCTGGCTGAGCAGTTGCTGCTGTAGAAAAGGCAATTAGAGTAAACAGTAAGAAAATTTTATTCATATCGATTTTTTTATGAGGCGTAAAATTAGGGTGGAACAGGCTAACATACTGGTTTTTTTAGATAAATGGCAAAACCATCACTATAATAAGTAGATTTGTACCTAAAGTTTACCAGGCATGAATACGATGTTTTCCAGGATTATTTTTTTCGCTTTCTTTCTCTCCCCGTTATTTTTAACTGCGCAACTAAATCATTTTATTTATTTACAAACAGAAGGAAAGCAACCTTTTTACGCTAAGCTCGATAAGAAAGTAATGAGTTCATCTGCCGCAGGTTATTTGATCATTCCAAAACTTACCGATGGCACATATAATATTAGTATTGGGTTTGCTAAAAATGAAGACCCGGAGCAAAATTATGTTTGCACAATCGATAATAAAGATGCTGGTTATTTAGTAAAAAATTTTGGGGATAAAGGCTGGGGGCTGTTCAATCTGCAAACTTTAGAGGTAGTGATGGCTGGCAGCCAAAAGCAACCAGATATTGCAAAAACGGAGAAAACAGATGCTTTTTCAGCAATGCTGTCGGATGTGGTGAATGACCCAACCATTAAACAGGCAGAAAAACCTGTTGAAACAAAACCGGCAGAAACTAAAAAAGTAATGGAGGAGAAACTTTCAGTACCTGATGTAGTTCCAGCTCCTGTACAATCAACTGAAGCAAAAGAGCCGGTAAAATCTTCCACCACCAATAGGAGCATCATTACCAGGAAGGAAAGCAATACAGATGGGGAAGGAACAATTGCTGTTTACATTGATAAAACAGGCGATCTGCAAGATACCATCAGGATATTCATACCGGCTGAAAAAAATGTAAGTTTAACCAGCGAACCAGTCGTTGTAAAAGAGGCAGTAAAAGAAGAAGTACCAAAGCAGCAAGTGCAGCCTGATGTCTCCAATACAACTGTAATTGAAAACGCCCCTGCGATAGTAAAGGACGATACCATTGCTAAGATGCAGGCTGTATCGCCTGAAACCGTTTCAACAAACACAACAGATAAAAAGGAAGACGATAAAAAATTCCTTCCAATTGAAATGCCTAAACGGGATACCATTGTGGCAGAAAATCCGGTAGCTGGTTTTGCTAATGCTGATAGTAAAGCATCCGAAAAATCAGCAGTAAGTGAAATAAAAGTCCCGATGATCAATTCCGATTGTAAAAATGTAGCTACCGATGAAGACTTTTTGAAGTTGAGAAAAAAAATGGCAGGAGTTGACGATGAGGAAGAAATGGTGAGTATTGCAGGCAAGGTATTTAAAACCAGATGCTTTACTACCAGCCAGGTTAAAAATTTGAGTGTATTGTTTTTAAAAGATGCCGGAAAGTATAAATTTTTCGATTTGGCCTACCAATATGTTTCCGACTCACATAATTTCGATACACTCGAAAACCAGTTAACCGACACTTATTACATAAGCAGGTTCAAAGCAATGCTGCGTCATTAAATAATTTTCAAGGACTTTCAAATCCAATGGCACGTTATTTCATCCAGGTAGCATATAAAGGGACTGGGTATTCCGGTTTCCAGGCTCAAAAAAATGCCAATTCAATCCAGGCTGAAATAGAGAAAGCTTTAAAGATTTTTTTCAAAACAGATTTTGAACTTACTTGCTCTTCCCGTACAGATGCAGGGGTGCATGCCCTCAGTAACTATTTTCATTTTGATGCTGGTAACCTGCCCGGGCAGGATCAATTGGCTAAAGCTGTTT
>CAXTPJ010000487.1:0-3594 GCA_964245855.1 uncultured Ferruginibacter sp.
TAATTCTAAGTATCAAATGTTCTGTAAAAACTATGTTGAATTCAACAAGGCATCACAGTTTTACGTTTTCATGTTGATATGTGATTGCTTTATAAAAGCTTACTACCAGTTTGTGCCGTCAGGCACACCAGGTTGGAAAAAGAAAACGGTTGCATGCAGAGCGTGCCGTAGGTATGCAACAAACTGCATACGGCAATCTTGCTAATTTCTTTTCAATGAACTATTATTTGCCAATTCCAATTTACATCAATTGAAATATCTGTATCTGTAAAACTTAAAAACTTATCCTTTTAGTAAATCCACTAAACTACTAAACCCGCTAAACAATATGACCATACTTGCTTATGTTGTTTTACATTTAAACCAACTCTACTTCTCCAGCGCAATTACTTTGTTCAGCCTGCGCAGGTATTTTTCACCACCAGAAAACTGGGCGTTTAAAAATGCCAGCACCAGTTCTTTCGCAGCAGCAACACCGGTAATGCGGCCACCAAGGCAGATCATATTCATGTCATCATCTTCTACACCCTGGTGGGCCGAAAAATGTTCTGTTACCAAGGATGCCCTTACACCGGCAACTTTGTTGCAAACAATCGCAGCACCAACGCCGCTTCCACACAATGCAATACCCCTGGCTACTTCTTTTGCAGCAACTGCTTTTGCCAGTGGTAAAATACAATCGGGGTAGTCATCCAGGTCGTCTTTTACATAAGCGCCATAATCAACCACTTTATAACTCAATGAAGTTAGAAAGCTACTCATTTCCTGCTTTAGATCAAAGCCGCCGTGGTCTGCTGCAATGCCAATTTTCATGCTGGTTATTTTACTGTTTGATCTTGCCCGTTACCATTCCATAGCCTTGCACCACCATGAATGCCATCAATGTTGGATACCAGTGTAATATTTTTAGCCAACTTAATTTTCAGGTGTGCCGTGTTGCCGCCGCTGATGTATAAATGGTCGTAATTGAAAACGGTTTTTAAAACTGTCAATACTTTTTCTATGCGGTGGTTCCATTTTTTATTGCCGATCTTTTTCATGGCGGCATCGCCAATGTAGGCATCATAATCTTTTTTGCCACTGATGGGATGGTGTGCCAATTCTAAATGGGGAAGTAATTTGCCATCCAGCAAAAAAGCAGTTCCAAAACCGGTGCCAAGCGTAACCACAATTTCAAAACCTTTGCCATCTGCTACGCCCAACCCCTGCATGTCTGCATCATTGGCAATGCGGACCGGTTTTTTGAAATGCGTTGACAACTGTTTTTCGAAATCAACATTGGTCCAGCCTTTACCTAAATTGGGAGCGGTGTACACCACGCCATTTTTTACATAGCCGGGAAAGCCGACAGAGATTTTATCAAACGAATCAAATTGTGCTGCCAATGCTTTGATGCATTGTAATACAGCAGTTGGCGTTGCATTCACCGGTGTGACTTCGCTTTTATATTGTTCTACTATTTTTCCGTTGCTGTCGAGAATGGTGCCTTTGATATGTGAGCCACCGATGTCTATTGCCAGTATGTTATCACTGGTTGGTGGAATTGCTTTTTTTGAAGAAACTGCTTTTGCCGGCATGTATATTTTTTGAGCAATGGATTACAAATTTATGTAAGTAAAGTTTAGTTGGAGGTTAATTAATTTGTAACAGCTAATAGAATATTTCTGATTTAAACACTTAATGTTCTTATTAATTTCATTCAAGTATTTTAATTATAGATTTTGCCTCCACAGCCGGCGGGCTGCGTTATTGGAACGAGGCTGCTTTTAGCTTTTTCAAAAAATTTGCTCCGCATTTTTTGAATATCGCCAAAGGCGATACCAAGCTAAAAGAGGCCTTTAATCCAATAACTAGTGAGAATGGTATTACTATGTTGCAAGTATGCCACCAGTAACACAAATACTATTTCCCCGAATCGATATGATGATTGTTTCTCTGTTCAATAAAGATAAAATGTACAAGAGTGCGACGCCACTGAACATGAATAATGGTTTGCTGTTAGGTACATCATTTAATAACTCATTTCGTTGAGTTTTACTTTTCCTTTGAAGGTCCAGAAAACAAAGCCGGTGTAGAGGGCAACCATGGGTGTGCCGATCATGGCGATGATGAGCAGGATCTTCATGGTTTTTTGGGAAGAGGCAGCATTGTCGATAGTGATGCTGTTGGCGGCGTTGTTGCTGGCGTATAAAAGATTCGGAAAAACTTCTACTGCTACCATTACGAGCAGCAATGCAATGGTGGCGGCGCTGCTTAAAAAAGCGAATAAATATTTTCCTTTTTTGATCTGGCGTGGGATGTTGGCGATGGCCAGTATCATAAATAAGGGGATAAGAAAAAATACCGGGTGGCCACGAAAATAATCGCTTAAATGCGGTATGTATAAAAGTGTGTATAGGGTGGTGATGATAAAACTGATGACGAAAAAGATGGTGAAATTGTTGGCGAGTAAATGCAGTTTGATGTAGAGGCGGTTCTCTGTTTTCATGGTAAGGTAAATGGCGCCATGCATCATGAACAGGGCCAGCGTGGTAACGGCTACCATGATAGAAAATGGATTGAAGAAAGAGAGCCAATCGCCGGCAAATTCTTTATCTGCATTCAGTGGAATACCCAAGGCCACATTGCCCAGCATTAAACCCAACGACAATGCAATGATGGTAGAAGCGCCGCTGTACACAATGTCCCAGATTTTTCGCCACCACTTGCCCGGTTCTTTACTGCGGAATTCGATGGCTACACCCCGCCAGATAATACCCACTAAAAAGAACATGAAGGGAACATAGAAAGCAGAAAAGATGGCTGCATACGCCACCGGAAAACCGGCGAATAAAACGCCTCCACCTATGACCAGCCATACTTCATTGCCATCCCATACCGGGCCAATGGCGTTGAGTGCTATGCGGCGGCTTTCTTCTTTTTTTAAGAACAGGTGCAGGGCGCCGGCGCCCAGGTCGAACCCATCGAGTATGGCGTAGCCGGAAATGACGGCGCCAAAGACGAGGAACCACCACATATTATAGTCTATGCCTAAAAATGTTTCCATCAGTGTTGTTGAACGAGTGGGTTATTTCTTGCAATATTATCTTCTGCGTCCGCCTCATCATCATGACTTGCCGGCCCGTGTTTTATTTTGCGGGTGAGCAGGTACAGGAACAGTACTAACAGGATCGAATACACTAAACTGAACAGCACCAATGAAAAGATCACTTCATTGGCTTTGACTGTTTTGGATAATGCATCGGATGTTTTCAGTAACCCGTACACCACCCAGGGCTGGCGGCCCATTTCAGCGGCGAACCATCCTGCCTGGTTAGCAATTTGTGGCAATAGTACCGCCCATATAAATGCTGCCATCAGCCATTTGGTATCGAATAATTTTTTTCGTTTCCATTGCCATACTGCAAATAAACAAAGAGCAATCATACTTATGCCGCAGGCGATCATAATGTGGTACACCTGGAAAATAGCATTGACCTGTTTGGGCTTTTCATCTTCCTTAAAAGCATTCAATCCTGGCACCGGCGTGGGAAAACCTCCATGGATTAAAAAGGATAAACCGCCGGGGATTTGTACACCGGTAAGGGCCGGCGT
>CAXTPJ010000488.1:0-3591 GCA_964245855.1 uncultured Ferruginibacter sp.
TTGCTTTTTTATGTTTGAGTATGAAGGGTATGGGGGCAAACCTGCTGTCATTGGGCGCTGTTGATTTCGGGATCATCATTGATGGAGCGGTAGTAATGGTAGAAGGAATTTTTGTTGCACTCGATCACCTGGCACATAAAAAAGGAATGGATGCCTATAACAAACTGGCCAAAGGGAAGGTTATCAAGAAAACGGGTGCCGAAATGGGCAAAGCAATTTTCTTTTCCAAGCTCATTATTATCACTGCCTTGTTGCCCATTTTTTCTTTTCAGAAAGTAGAAGGTAAAATGTTTTCGCCATTGGCGTACACATTGGGTTTTGCATTGTTGGGGGCACTCATTTTTACATTAACGCTGGTGCCGGTATTGTGCCATTTATTCCTCAATAAAAATGTAAAAGAAAAGAACAACCCATTTGTGAATTTCTGGAACAGGATCGTAGAGAAAAGTATAGGCTTCACCTTTCGGTTTAAAAAACTCACACTCATTGTTTCACTCACCATCATTGCCCTCGTATTTTTTTCTGCAAAATTTTTGGGCAGCGAATTTTTGCCGCAGTTGAATGAAGGCGCCTTGTGGGTTACGGCAGAATTGCCTTTGAGTAATTCTTTGCCCGAAGCAGTAAAACTCACCAAAGAATTGCGTGGCGAACTCAGCAGTTTTAAAGAGGTAAATGGCGTACTCTCACAGGCTGGCAGAAGCAATGATGGCACCGATCCCAACGGTTTTGGCTTTGTGCAGTTCCAGGTAAACCTTAAACCAAAAGATGACTGGGAAAGAAAAATATCGCTTGATGAACTCATCGCTGAAATGGATGCAAAGCTTACCAAATACCAGGGCATCACTTATAATTATTCTCAGCCGGTGATTGATAATGTAGCAGAAGCAGTGGCCGGTTTCAAGGCATCCAATGCAGTTAAAATTTATGGCGATGATTTAAACAAACTCGATGAAATATCCAACCTGGTCATCAAACAAATTGAACACATTGATGGAATAAAAGATGCCGGTATTTTACGCAACGTAGGCCAGCCGGAGATCAGCGTAATACTTGACAGGGAACGCATGGCAGCCTACGGTGTAACGTTATCGGATGCACAGGCGGTATTAGAAATGGCCTTTGGTGGAAAGACGGCAACACAAAAATATGAAGGTGAAAAAAAGTTTGATGTACGGGTGCGTTACCTGAAAGAGTACCGCCGCAATGAAAAAGACATGGCCAACCTGAAAGTGCCAACCGCAGGCGGTGTTAAAATTCCATTCAAAGAAATTGCAAGTATAAAAAAGATCACCGGCCCGGCATTTATTTACCGGGATGATACCAAACGGTTCATTGGTGTAAAGTTTTCTGTGCGTGACCGTGACCTGGGCAGCACCATCAGCGAAGCCCAATCCGTTATAGAAAAAAATATCAAGTTGCCCGCCGGCTATTCTATTGGTTGGACGGGTGAATTTGAAAACCAGGTGAGGGCCACCAAACGGTTGGCGCAGGTGGTGCCAATCAGTCTTATCGGCATTTTTATTCTGCTTTTTATCATGTTTGGCAATGTAAAAGATTCATTGATCGTATTAACCAATGTGCCGTTTGCCATCATCGGCGGCATACTGGCGCTGCACATTACCGGTATGAATTTCGGTATTTCCGGCGGCGTTGGTTTTATTGCTTTGTTTGGCATCTGCATCCAGAATGGCGTGATACTGATCTCAGAATTTCACCACAATATCCGAAAAAATATGCCGCTGGTAACTGCCATCAAAGAAGGCGTAAAAATGCGTACACGCCCGGTCGTTATGACGGCACTCATGGCTTCCATTGGTTTGTTACCGGCAGCCATCAGCACCGGCATCGGTTCCGAATCGCAAAAGCCACTGGCCATCGTTATCATTGGCGGCTTAATCACAGCAACCATTTTAACCTTGCTGGTCTTCCCAATTATTTTCTGGGTATTCAACCGCACAAAAAAAGAAGCCATCGCATAACAATATCCATCACAATAAATGCAGCGGCATCCAATGTATTTGAATGCCGTTTTTTATTCTATTGATTTTATTCATTGTCCGGGCGATTACAACTTTATTCAACTTCAGTGGCGTCGCACTCTTGTGCATTATTTTTTCATGGCAACATAAAACAACATTGGTCTTTCAACCACTTCAATCAATATGTGAATCTGTAAACGCTTATTTTAGATTAAACCGTTAGCTTTATCCCCTAAATTTTATGGTATGAAAAAAATATACAGCCTGCTGGTCATTACTGTGGCCCTGGCTTCATCGGTTGCTGCACAAACCAAACGGGCCACTACTTCAACAAACGCCCATCCATCCTGGAGCCTGCAGGGAAACATTTATGAAGTGAATGTGCGCCAGTATACAAAGGAAGGCACCTTTAGTGCCTTCGCCAAACACCTGCCAAGATTAAAAGCAATGGGTGTACAAACCGTATGGTTCATGCCCATTAATCCTATCAGTAAACTGGACAGAAAAGGTACACTGGGCAGTTATTACTCTGTGTCAGATTATACCTCTATCAATCCTGAATTTGGTACGCTGGCCGACTGGAAAAACCTTGTCACTAAAATTCACGCACTGGGAATGAAAGTACTGATCGATTGGGTACCCAACCATGCCGGTGCAGATCATATTTGGGTAACTGCCCACCCGGAATTTTTTGTAAAAGACAGCCTCGGCAAACCTGCCGTTCCTTTTGACTGGACAGATACCCGTCAATTGGATTATGGCAATATGGTAATGCAGGACAGCATGATCAATGCGATGAAATACTGGCTCGTAAAAACCAACATTGATGGCTTTCGCCAGGATGTTGCGTGGAATGTGCCTGCCAGTTTCTGGAGCCGCTGCATTAAAGACCTAAAGAAAGTAAAAAGTAATATTTATTTTTTAGCAGAAGGTGATAAAGCCTATTTGCATCCGAGCGGATTTGATGCAACTTATCCATGGGAAATGTTTCACATGATGGAGAAGATCGCTGCCGGTCAGCGTCCTGCATTTGGTTTGGATAGTATCAAGAGCAAGTTCGATACGATGTATCCTAAAAATGCACAGATATTATACTTTACCAGCAACCATGATGAAAATACCTGGAACAAAGCCGACTTCGGAAAATGGGAATGACTGGAAGCTGGAGCCGTGGGGTTATGTGGTGTATGTTTATTAAACATTTATCCTGATACAATCAGTATTATAATAAATTGCAGTTGCCTCCACAGCCGGCGGGCTGTGTTATTGGAACAGGACTGCTTTTAGTTTTTTCAAAAAAATTTGCTTCGCATTTTTTTGAATGCCGCCTTCGGTGTCACCAAGCTAAAAGATGTCCCTTTTCCAATAACTGATAACAGTAAAGCAATTGCATGTTTCAAAATGACGCCATATAAAACTACAGTACAAGTGAGTGACACAACGATGCTGCCACAAAATACAAATGCTGGTAACATCGATTTTATCATGTCATTTTAAAAATGCTCTATCCAACTATATCCAATGAATAATAAATTGATCCTTTTTGCTTTTTTGTTTATCTGTGCAAGTGTATCGGCACAAAATATCCCGCTGCAAAAAAATGTAGCTGGTA
>CAXTPJ010000489.1:0-3588 GCA_964245855.1 uncultured Ferruginibacter sp.
ATTCTTTTTGTAAAGAATACGCATTTGATTATAAAGTTGTTTATAATATTACAAATGAAGTGATCGGCAAAGGCGATGTGTACATCAACCTGATGGAAGATGACCTCATTGAACTATTGGGAAAGGTGCAAAAAACCAACTGGAGTGTAGGCAAAGATGTTGGTATAATTTCTTACAACGAAACACCCTGGAAACAATTCATCCTGAATGGCATCACAACTATTTCTACTGACTTTAAACAGATGGGAGAAATAACTGCACAAATGATTTTGAACAATGAACGGAAGCAAGTGGCAGTACCTTTTGCATTGATGAAGCGGAGTTCTTTGTAAACAAATTTTCATTACACTAATTAAAGCGAATTACACTAATTTTATACACGCTCAAAAATTCACCATTCACCATTCACTAATTAGATAACCCTGCATTTTTAACCGAATCCTTCAACCGCTTTTCTTCTGCTTTATCACGCTTTCTAAAAAAGCCACGGAGTAAAAAATTATGCTGCAATGCTTCCATGTTTTCATCCAGTTTTTTTGAACCTGCCTGCAGGTTGCTTAAGGTGCTTTGAATATTTGCAGCAGCGGTTTCATTGTTGAGCAATACGCCTACTGCACTTTTATCAGAAGTTAACCTGGCTGTAGTTGTATTCAAATTACCAATCATTGCATTGGCAGATTTAGACACTTCGTTTAGCTGTGCAACGGTATTGTGTAATGAAGCAATAATCTGGGTATCGGTAGTAATGTCATTTAAGAAATAACCTTTGTGATTTATTTTTTTGGAGAAGTCTGATAAGTTAGCAGTAAGCACTTGCGCATTTTCACCGGCATGGTTCAATGAAGTCATGGCAGCTTGCAGCGTGTTGTTCAGCGTCGGATCGTTCAACAATTTTCCGATGGTGCCTTTGCCTTCTGCCAATGCCTTGCTGACTACTTTTAAATTCTCTGTTATCTCCAATAAATTTTTATTGTTGCCCTGTAATGTCGCCATCATTTCTTCTGTACCAACACCATTTTCAACCTGCAACACATCTCCTGAAATTATTTCAGGTGAAGTTTTTGTTCCTCCATATAACACCAGCAATTTGTTACCGATCAATCCATCTGACCCCAGTTTTACTTTGGTATCTTTTCTTATTCGCTGCTGCACATCTTCTTCGATGGAAAAATTTACCAATACACCATTTTCAACAAAACTCACTTTTTTTATTACGCCGATCTTTACACCTTCGTACCAAACATTGCTGCCTTTGGCAAGACCATTAACATCTGCAAAAACAGCATTTGCAGTAACAGATTTTTTAAATGATTTGTCTTTACCACCAATGATGAATACGCCAATCAATAAAATGGCGATGCCGGCAATTACAAAGATGCCCGTTAACAATGCGTTTAATCCTTTTATATTTCTCATGATTGCTTATGTAAAATTGTATTCGTAAAAACTTTTTATCCTTGCATCATCCGAACTAAATACTTCTTCAAAACTTCCCTGCTTTTGTACTACTCCATCAAACATCATGATCATGCGATCGCCGGTAGTTTTAGCACAAACCAGATCATGCGTGATGATGATGGAGGACACGTTGAATTCTTCTTTGATATTTTTTATCAGGCTGTTGATCTCGATACTTGAAATCGGATCAAGCCCTGCCGTTGGTTCATCGTACAACATGATCTCCGGTTGCAGCACCAAGGTTCTCGCAATGCCAATTCTTTTCTTTTGTCCACCCGATAATTCGGATGGATATTGCTGCTTGCTTTTCAGTAACGATACTGCATTCAGCATTTCATCCACTTTCTTATCAACTTCTTTATTGGTTAATTTTTTGAAATTGCGTTTTAACGGAAAGGCTATGTTCTCTCCCACTGTCATACTATCATACAAGGCACTCAACTGAAAAGAAAAACCTACTTTCAACCTCAATGCTTCCAGGCGGCGGTTGTCTAAATTTTTCACATCTTCACCTAGCACAATTACATCGCCTTCGTCCTGCGACAGCAAACCACAGATGATCTTTATCAAAACCGATTTGCCGGTTCCTGATCTTCCCAGCACCACCACATTTTCTCCCCTGTCCACTTCCAGGTCAACCCCACGCAACACATGATTGCTGCCAAAAGATTTATACAACCCTTTGATGTCGATCACTATTTCTTTTCCTTCAGCATTTGTCCGCATACAATATTTTTTACCTGAACCAACCGATGATCTGCACCAGCATTAACTCTTCTATAAAAATTAAATACATGGAAGTCACCACCGCAGAATTGGCCGCTTTACCAACGCCTTCTGTTCCACGGGTGGTATTAAATCCTTTGTAACAAGCCACCATACCAATGGTAAAACCAAATACAATCGCTTTGATAACTGAGGCTTTCAGATCAAGGAAATTGATACGGTCAAATGCATTGGCGATAAACGTTGCTAAACTGGTATGTTCGTTTGCACTGATATTGATGTACGATCCCATCATGGCAACGAATGAGGTAAACAGCATCAGCATCGGCACCATCAAAACACAGGCGGTAACCCTGGTGAAAACTAAATATTTATATGGTTTGGAAGCCGACACATCCATGGCTTCTATCTGTTCTGTTACTTTCATGGCACCTAATTCTGCGCCAATGCTTGAGCCTACTTTACCGGCGCAGATCAATGCGGTAACCAATGGCGCCAATGCCCTGAACACTGCAATGCCAATTAAAGAAGGCAACCAGGAAGTAGCGCCAAATTCAGCCAGTGAAGGGCGTGATTGTTTGGTAAATACAATACCTATGATAAAACCGGTGAGTGAAATAAGCGGAAGTGAGTTACAGCCGATGCGGTAACATTGTTTTACAATTTCGGGGAACTCATACGGCGGTCGGAACAGTTCTGCAAAATAGTTCAATATAAAACGAAAGGTTTTCGCTGTATCTACAAAAAAACTGTCTATCCCTTTTGAAAGGTAGACTTTTTCCTTACTGGTTTTAGTGATCTCCATTATAAATGGCTTTCAAAATTTGAATTAGGTATAGCTGGTTTTATAATCAGGTGGAGTTTTGCAATGGCTATGCCAAAGAAAATGACAGCGATTTACTATGGCGTTTTATCTGGTGGGTACCGGAGTGTATAATATATTACCCATTATTTTATGGAAACGCTGATGGAACGGATGAAGGCCGATAGAACGAATTTTTGGTTTTGATCTACGAATATTAATTTTTTCGTTTAGAAAGTTCAGCAGTTTAGTTGTTTAGCAACCCTAGAGAATTAATGACAAGCCATTATTGAAAAAAGCTGAATAAATAAATACAGTACAAGAGTGCGACGCCAATGAAGTGTAATAGAAGTGCTGAAGTTGGTATTTGCGTTCTGGGTAAACCACCTCAAAAAGGTGACTCACAAAAGCGCTAAACAAGAAAAGTCGAATAAAGAAATGTAGTACAAGAGTGCGACGCCAATGAAGTGTAATCGTAGTACTGAAATTGGTTACAACAACTGGGCTATTTATTATGATAAAATATGCCTTGTTAGTGAATCTCTGCTTACTTTTTTTCTTGATAAAAAAAGTAACAAAAAAATCAAGGCTGTGAATAAAAA
>CAXTPJ010000490.1:0-3583 GCA_964245855.1 uncultured Ferruginibacter sp.
CCAGCTTCTCTAACAGCCTGGTAATAGTGCTGGGCGTAAGTTGTAGTTCTTCTGCCAATGTGGTTGGTTGTACACCCGGCTCATCTAATACTACCATTAATAAATAACCATGACTGGGCGACATACCTACTTTTTTCCAGCTTTCTGTAGCCAGCTTTTCTACCTTTCTTGCCAAAGCATTGGAAGTAAAATATAAACATTGGTTATATCGGCTTTCTGAAGATTTCATTTGCAATACAAAGATAACATCTTTTTATTTGTATATACAAATATATTTTTAAAAATAAACCCGGCAGGAATACCAGGCTTACTAACTATTACATGAGAAAAAACTGATTAAAGGTGTGAGCAACCTTTATCTGCTGCTAAACTATCAACGAAAACTGCTGCGGTCAATACTTAGTTTGTAGTATCAACAACCTAAACTTCTAAACCCTTAATCTTCTAAAACAAAATCCTTCTCCTCCCCTTACTTTTATTTTTTACTTTTACAGCATGGCAAACCCCAATTTGAATAAAGATGGCAATGGATTAAGTGCGGCAGAAAAAGAATTTGAAAACAATATCCGCCCCAGCGATATGGCCGACTTTACCGGCCAGCCCCAAACCATTGAAAACCTGCGCATATTTATCAAAGCAGCCAAAATAAGGGGCGAAGCTTTGGATCATATTTTATTTCACGGCCCGCCGGGTTTGGGCAAAACAACTTTGAGCAGGATCATTGCCAACGAAATGGGCGTAAGCATCAAAGAAACCAGTGGCCCGGTGATAGAAAAACCCGGCGACCTTGCGGGCTTGCTCACCAATCTTGAGCCAAACGATGTGTTGTTTATTGACGAAATACACCGCCTCAGTAATGTGGTAGAAGAATATTTATACGCCGCCATGGAAGATTACCGCATTGATATCATGATCGACAGCGGCCCCAATGCAAGAAGCGTACAGATCAATCTAAACCCTTTCACCCTGGTTGGCGCTACTACCAGGAGTGGTTTATTAACTGCGCCGCTTCTGTCCAGGTTTGGTATTAAAGCAAGGCTGGAATATTACAACGCCGCAACGTTGCAAAAGATCATTTTAAGAAGTGCCGGTATTTTAGGCACACAGATCAGCAATGATGCCGCCGATGAAATTGCCCGCCGCAGCCGTGGCACGCCCCGTATTGCCAATGGTTTGCTAAGAAGGGTCAGGGACTTTGCACAGGTACTCAACGATGGTATCATCGACATTGGCATTACCCAGCATTCGCTGAAAGCATTGAATGTAGATGAGCATGGACTTGATGATATGGACAACCGTATCCTCAACGCCATCATCGATAAATTTAAAGGTGGCCCTGTTGGCATCACCACTATTGCTACTGCAGTGGGCGAAGAAGCCGGTACCATCGAAGAAGTGTACGAGCCTTTTTTAATACAGGAAGGTTTTTTACAACGCACTGCAAGAGGACGGGAAGTAACCGCAAAAGCTTATACGCATTTAGGTAAAATAAAAACCATCGGCGGCACCAATACTTTGTTCAGTTAACCTTTCGTCAGAAAAAATTTCATGTTACCGGCAGATGTTTTTCATACCAGCTTCATTGGCGTCGCACTCTTCAGGTTCAGTTTTTTATGGCATCTTTTTTAGCACAAGTTATTTGTTCAGCAACATCATTTAAGGATAAGCTACCGGTTCTAAATTTAATACCTGGTGCAGGTGGTGCAGCAAATGTTTATTATAATCCGCCGCCAGCCAGGCAATGGAATGCAGTTCACCAGCCATCGACTGCCGCTCTTCTTTTCCCGCAGGGATGTTTCGTAAAATACGGCAGGCATGTTTGTTCAGCAGCGACCATAAATTTACCAGGTCGGTTGTATAATAATGTTGATAAGCAGCAGCAGCTACCCAAAAATCCTGGTCATATTTTATCTGTGGATTATCCTCGTATTGTGCTACTACAAAGCGGCGGATATTGTTTTGAGCAGAATCAACCAGATGCCCCAGCACTTCTTTTTTGCTCCACTTGCCAGGCTGTGGTTGCAATGTAAATTCATCTTCACTCAGTTGCAAAAGTAACGGTGTATAATGAACAATAATTTGTTCCAGTTCAGTGATTGATTGTGGTAATATTATTTGCATTAACCTTTTATTTCGTGCGTTAACAAAGTTTCCTGCTATTTTTAAAGCTAAGAAAATTTTGATATGCGGGCTATCAAAAAACTTTAAAAAAATGTATGATACATCATACCAAAAGCATACTTTAACAGCGCTGTTCTCAAATCTTACCAAACTATCTTTCCATTAATGAAGCGGCTTTCTACCAGGAATACCATTCTTACCTTCTTTGTAGCAGGCCTGTTATGTATTGCTTTTGTAGTAATTGCTACTTACAAAAACATGCGCAATACCAAGTTGCAAAATAACAAAGTCAATATTTCTCTACAGTTTTTATTAGCTACAGAAAACCTGGTGAACAAACTGCACGAACTGGAAACAGCGCAGCGGGGATATGTGTTTGCTTCCAAAGCAAGTTTTGCAGTGATTTATCAAAAAATGCACAATAGTTTTTTGAACGATACTGCTGTGCTGAATAAATTATCTGTCGTCTCTCCTGCAAGAAAACCAGTGATGAACAACATTAAGCAACTGGTTATAGCGAAGGCAGCAGATTCAAAAAAAATGATCGACCTTTTTGATAGTGCCGGGGCAGGTAAAGTAGTAGCGTTATTAAACAGCGGCAAACAATTGAGTGATAGTTTAGTAACGCAGGTACAGGAACTGGAAGACCAGGACAGGGAAGTATTGAACGGTTCAAACCGTTACCTGGAGAACACTACAGAAAAGATGACCTACCGTTTCTTTATCTTATCCATCCTTTCTTTCGTTGCACTGATTGTATTTCTTTTCATTATTTACAACGACTTTAAAAAGCGGGAAACTGCTTCTGACCGGTTGCGTTACCAGGCCTCATTAATTGATACTATACCGGATGCCATCTTTACAACAGATAAAAATTACATCATCGATAGCTGGAATAAATATGCCGTTGAAATGTATGGTTTTACTGCGGCAGAAGCCATCGGCAAATCGCTGGGCGACCTGTTCATTTTACATCACACACCAGAATCGAGAAATGCAAGTTTTATCGAATTGAAAAAAAGCGGATCGTATAAACAGGAATATGCCATTACATCAAAAAACAACAGCAACCATATTTTTGTACTGGCCTCAGTTAATACCATCATCAACAGCGAAGGCGAAACAACCGGTTATGTTGCGGTACACCGGGATATTTCTGAAAGAAAAAAACTGGAAAAAAGCCTGCAGCAATTCAATACCGAATTGGGTGAGCAGGTAAAAAACAAGACTGCCGAAACCACCAATTTGCTGGAACGCATCACTGATGGTTTTTTGGCGCTGGATAATAATTTTACTTTCACCTTCGTAAATAAAAAAGCCGGCGAGGCATTGGGACATGATCCCAAAGACATGGTCGGGAAAAACATCTTCACTGATTTTCCAGCAACTATAAGCAATGAATTTAACAATGCCTGTTTAAGTTGTTATAACAGCCAGCAATACACTTTTTTAGAAACCTTTT
>CAXTPJ010000491.1:0-3583 GCA_964245855.1 uncultured Ferruginibacter sp.
GGATATTATTTTAAAAAAATTATGAACCCAACCGTGTTGCTTTATTCAACTTCATTGGCGTCGCACTCTTGTACTGCATATCAATATTGATCATTACAAGCAAAACCAATGAAAATTTGCCGCAAGCTACTAATAATTTTAGTATTTTTCAATTGCAGCAAATATAGTTAAACGTGAATTGAGAAAAAACGTTGGTTTTTAACAGGTGGGGATAAGTGAAACGCAAGCTTTGGCGCTAAAACATTGATTCGGCTTACACATTTTATAAAGCGAAAAATCACATTTCCTGCAATTTTATAACCCAACTTTATTTATCTTCCAACTTATTAATTACCATTTCATCAATGGTTATTTTTTACTATTAACTGCCTGTCATGTATTTAAAAAAACTAATTCTTGCTTATTCCGCAGCATTGCTTTTCAGCACTACCAGTATTGCACAAACCAGTAACAGGCTTGTACGAAGCAATCCGGAAGCTGAAGGCATTTCATCTGGCGCCATCCTCGATTTTGTGGAGGCCACCGGTAAAAGCAAAACAGCTTTTCACAGTTTTATGCTGTTGCGCCACGGCAAAGTAGTAGCCGAAGGATGGTGGAAGCCTTACCGCCCCGATCTGCGACATACGCTGTATTCCTGCAGCAAAAGTTTTACTGCTACTGCCATTGGTTTTGCGGTACAGGAAAAACGGCTGTCGGTTGATGACAAAGTGGTTAAATTTTTCCCTTATGAATTGCCGGATACGGTAAGCTCCAACCTTGCCGACCTTTCTGTAAAGGATGTATTGATGATGTCGGATGGACAGGATCCTGACCCAACTTTTAAAATTAGTGTTGACAGCAATTGGGTACATGCCTTTTTAACCACGCCGATCAGGTACGACCCCGGCACTACCTTTTTGTATAATTCCCTTGGCACTTATATGCTGTCGGCCATCATTCAAAAAGTAACGGGGCAAACTTTGCTGGAATATTTGAAACCAAGGCTTTTTACGCCTTTAGGAATTGAGGGCATGGATTGGGAAATAGACAGCAAAGGGATTAATACCGGCGGCTGGGGATTGCGGGTTAAAACGGAAGACATGGCCAAATTTGCCCAGCTATTTTTACAAAAAGGCAACTGGAACGGCAAGCAAATATTGCCGGCTTCGTGGATTGAAGAAGCCAGCAGCAAACACATTTTGCAGGATCCTTCAGCACCTCAATCCAAAAGGGATTCCAGCGACTGGATGCAGGGGTATGGTTACCAGATGTGGCGCTGCCGCAACAATGCTTTCAGGGGCGATGGCGCTTATGGCCAATACATGATCATAATGCCCGAACAGGATGCGGTGCTGGCTATTACCGCCGAAACAAATGACATGCAGGAAGAAATCAATTTGGTTTGGAAATATTTGTTGCCTGCTTTTAAACAGGATAAACTGCCGGAAAATAAACCAGCTTATGAAAAGCTGAACAGTAAATTGAGATCACTTGCATTGCCGGTTGAAACGGCCGATGTTTCGGCCACAGAAAAGATCAACGGTAAAACATTCCGTTTGGCTTCAAACGATGAGCAATTGAATAACATCCATTTTAGTTTTGAAAAAAGCAATTGCCTCGTTACGCTGGAGAAAAAAAATACGCCTTATTCATTAAGTTTCGGCCCGGGCAAATGGGTAGAAACGGTAACGGATAAACCCGGGCCGGCACTCACTTCAAAAGCCATTGAAAATACAGCAATGCTTTACCCGGCAAAGATCGCCGGCAGTTATGCCTGGAAAGACGGCCATACTTTGCAGTTGGTATTGCGCTATATTGAAAGTCCGCATACAGAAACATACACCTGCCACTTTGATGGCAATAATTTGTTGCTTGACCTGGAGAAAAGCCTCGACTTCGGCAGTAAAAAAACAACCGTTACAGGACAATCAAAATAAATGTTGTTGTAAAAAATACCCGGGTTATTTAAAAGGTTGCAAAGTACTGGTTAATGGTAACCCAACAAGCGTTTGCACTGGTTTGCTTAACAACCTGTTATCAAAAAAATCTTAAATATTGCAGCCGGTTGAAATAAAAATTGCCTTTTTATACAATAAAAAATAATTATTCATTTTGATAATGCAATACTGTTGGTTGCGTTATACGGTTGAATTGCCATTAAAAAATATCCTCAAATGAAACCTATGCTGCTGCATAAATTTATCGTTATAGTTGTATGCCTGTTTAGCCTGGAAACTGCCGCAGCCCAGGCGGTTATTCTTCCCAATGCGTATGCCCACAATGACTATCGCCATAAGCGACCGTTGCGTGATGCGATAGACAATGGTTTTACTTATGTTGAAGCAGATGTGTACCTGAGAAAAGGCAAATTGATTGTTGCCCACATTCTCCCCTGCTTAAAAAAGAACAGGACCCTGGAAGAGCTGTATTTTAAGCCATTGCTGGAATATGTGCAGGGTAATGAAAAAGACAAAGAAGAAAATAAGATCAACAACTGTCCGCTTACATTGATGATCGATATTAAATCAGAAGCCAACTCAACTTACCAGGCCATCTTGGTGCTGCTGGAAAAATACAAATCCATTTTATCTGGTTATGAAGATGGCCATACTACTTTAAGAAATGTAACCGTAGTATTAACAGGCCACAAACCTTACGACCTGGTGAAAGATACCAACAGCCGTTTTGTTTTTATGGATGAAGACCTGCGGAAAGCCGCTGCCGATTCTACCGTTAATATGTACCCGATAGCCAGTTGCAAATACTCCCGTTTATTAAAATGGAAAGGCAAGGGGGATATTCCTGAAAATGAATTGAAGCGGTTAGAATATTATGTAACACAAGCCCACAAAAATGGCAGGAAGGTAAGGTTATGGGCATCGCCTGAAAACAAAGCTGTTTGGAGTGAATTATTGAAATGCAATGTTGACCTCATCAATACCGACAAACTGAGCAGGTTGCGCAAATTTTTGCTAACTGACATTACTGAACTCGCTAAAAAAGAAGTTTCACAGGAAGAGTCTGAGCTGGACTTTTAAACTGGCTTTATTACTTGCTGACTCTTTACCAAAGCCTTCGGAAGTTTAAAAAACTTCCGAAGGCTTCCCCTTCCTTCTGATTTTACGTTTCAATTATTTATTTATTCGCATCCTGATGCCCAACATTCGCTGCCATAATAACCTTTGTACAAGAGTGCGACGCAACGCTGATGCCATGCAAAACTGAAGCTGGTTACAAAATTATTCTCCATTCTCAGGAATTTTAAAGGAATGTTAAACACTTGTTCTGCAGGTAATTTTTAGCGTTTAGCCCACCTTACTGGCACTATTTTTTCCCAATGGCTCGTGCATTTATTTCACTATTTAAACGAGAATCATGAAGAGACCATTGAACAACAAAATGATGCTGGCATTTGCTGGAATTGTATTAGCGGCAGCATCACTCACATCCTGTGTAAAAAACAACAACGATAGTAGCCCACGAACCCCAGTGGCAGGTTTGATGGCTTTTAACCTTGCGCCAGATAAAAACTCAGTGGTGTACACTTTATCAGGCAATACTTTAAGTAATGCAACCCTCAATTACACCAATTATACTGGTGCTT
>CAXTPJ010000492.1:0-3579 GCA_964245855.1 uncultured Ferruginibacter sp.
GTGCTGCAGGAAAGCAATACTTCTCCTGCGGTTGATTCCAAAAATATTCCCGGGAAAAACAACGCTCCATTTCCCCCGATGATTGCCGCTCAAAATGAAGAACAACCACTCAGTCCTTTGGCCTTTACCAACTCACCCGGCTCTGCCAACACTTTATACAGCGGTACACAAACTATATATACTGATCTGGTAGCTTCTACTTACTACCGTCTGAGCGAAACAAGAAACGGCCATGAAATAACTACTAAAAATTATCATGGCAACAGCTCTGCCTTTCCTGTTGTAACAGACCCTTTGGCAACAGAAATTAAAGACCTCGACAATGCCTGGACCGGAACAGATGAAGATAAAGCAGCGCTTGAAGTGCAGTATAACATACAGGTGTTAAGCGACTACTGGAAATTTACGCATAACCGTAACAGTTATGATAATGCCGGTGCCCCTGTATATTGTTACGTACATGTAGATGTTGGAGGCAACGCAGCTCAATGGGGAGTAAGCCAGTTTACAAAAGGAATGTATTTTGGCGATAACAGCGCTACCCGTAACACAGATACATATAAAGAAACAGGATCGCATGTGGGGTTGGATATTACCGCACATGAAATGGGGCATGCAGTGGCCGGTTCTGATGACATGCCGCAATTTGTAAAGAATCGGGAAGCCGGTGCGCTTAATGAAGGCTTCAGTGATATCTGGGGTGCTTGTATAGAACATTACGGCGTTACAACTTATCCTTTTTCAGCCGGCAGCAAACAAACCTGGATGATAGCAGAAGAATCGATCGAAAAGAACCGGGCCAAAGGATTAAGGGATTTGAAAGATCCTAAAACCAAGGAAGATCCCGACACTTATTACGGTACAAATTTCAGGGATGCCAGCGTCGAAGGATGCCCGGTAGCTGAAGGCAGTAATGACCAGTGTGGCATACACAGCAATGCAACCATTATCACCAAATGGTTTTACCTGATCACACAGGGAGGTACTGGTATCAATGATCACAATTATGCTTACAATGTAACCGGACTGGGTTTTGGAACATCTGATTCCATCGCTTATAACACAGAAAAATTGCTGACACCCAACACCAATTACCATGCGGTGATGAATACCTCTATCAATTATACCACCTGGAAATACGGCGCAGGATCAAACCAGTTAGCACAGGTGATTGCAGCCTGGCGTGCTGTTGGCGTATTGGATACTATGTTTTTTTCCAGCACCAATACAACCGTATTTGCAGGGAATAATTCTTTTACCACTGTTGCAGTAGGTAAAGGCGGTCAAGTGTGGGCCGGTACTTCCGGTAAAGGCCTGTTTAAATATGATGATATTGAATGGAAGAAATATGATGTTGCGGCAGACGCTACGTTAACCAACAGGTTAAGTTACCGTGACATGAAGACAGATAAAAAAGGCGGCATCTGGATAGCACAGGCAGGTTACAATGCCGGCACATCCAGCACCAACAGCAGTGGCGGCGTTTATTATTTTGATGACAGCACTTTTGCAAGTAAAAGATATTACTACTCTTCTGCGACAGCTTATAAAAGAAATACCCTCAGCAGGTGTATTACCAGCATTTGGGTTGATACAACAAAAAACAATGCCGTTGCTGAAAACAGGGGCAAAGATTTGCCGCAGGTTTGGATCACTGCAATGGCGCATGTAACCGTTGGCGTTAGTAGCAGCGGCGGTGTTGCCATGGGTTTAACGGATACGGTGATGACTTCACCTGATTGCTGTACCACCATTTCATACGATAGTAACTTTTTAAAAGTAGCAACACCTTATTTAACCAATGTTGATAATAAAACTACGCAGCGTGGTGCCCAAACAATTGGTGGTAACAGCCAGGAAGTGTGGGCTTATTCAGATGCAAACAATGAAAGCAGTTTATTATCCTGGGGTTTTGGAGATAACTACTACAATGGTTCACCACAGCAGATCATCAGTTATGATGCCAGCACCGGCGATTCACTGGGTGCTATCAATTTTGCCAACACGCCAATTGTTGGAAGTTCTTTTACTGCCAAGGCAGTTTATTTTGATAAGAATGACAGCAAGTGGCTGGGCTTACTCAACTATGGCGCTGTAACACAAAACAATTGTATTTTGATCCAGGATAAAACAGGCACCTGGCATAACCGGGCTTCCATTGTAGCACCTACCAATTCTATTAATACCATCGCAGATATTTTTCCTGACAATACTACGGTGAATAACAATGCCATTGCGGGTGATGATGAAGGCAATGTATTTATCGGCACCAACAATGGATTGATCGTTTATAGTGGCGGGCCAAGCCCGATCAATGGTACTTCACCATTAGATTCTTTTAAATCTTACCGTCGCTATACTACTGCTGATGGTTTGCCTTCCAATATCATCAGGGGCATTGCAGTAGACACCATGCGAAATGGTATCTGGCTTGCAACAGATGATGGTATTATTTTGTGGAGGTTAAGAGGAGCCGCAAGGCAGATTAGTATTACGAACGTGGACCTTTCAAAATGCAATCGTGCCATGTCATTGACACTTTCAATAAAAGGTAAATTTTACAGCCAGCCGGTAGCCAATCACATCATCATTGAATTAAGCGATGCCAATGGATCGTTTACCAATGCAACTGTTTTAAATGATGTTGCATTCATTGACCCGGATGGATATGTGGAAAGCTCACAAAACCTAACATACCAATTACCTTTTACAGTACCCAATGGCGATCATTACCTTATAAGGGCAAGGGGCACCAATCCTGTTTTTACCGGTGCTTTAAGCAGGCCGTTTGCTATTAAAAAAGCCAACTCAATCATTCCTTCTTCCGGCGCTGTATTGCATGCAGCCGACAGGGAATGCGATGACGACAATGGTTGGACCAATTACTTTTACAGCAATGGAACGCCGGATGATGAAAGTGATGATATACGTTTATTAAGCCTGAAGAAAAATGGCAACGATATCGGCACAGTCAACGACGGCACTTTTGATGTAACGGTTGCAGCAACGGCAGGCGCAGGAAGCAATACCGGCGTGCTGGTAACCAATCCATTTGTTACAAATCCATTCATCAGCATGAACCGTTGGTGGAAAGTAACACCAACTACCCAACCAACCACTACTGTTGGTGTAAGGTTTTATTACAACACACAGGATGTAACAGATGTAAACGGCACGGTACCTTATACACCGATCGATCATACAGGATTGGTGTTTTATAAAACCAACGGTAACCCTGATCCAACAACCAACTTTGCAGGTGCAACATTACCGCCGATCAGTTATACCAATGCCGCTACGGCAGATCTTACCCATTGGTCTTATACAGCTATAACTTCAAATATTCACAGGGCCGAATTTGTGGTGGCTGGTTTTAGCGGCGGCAGCGGCGGAAGTACACCGGATAACGGCCCTTTAACGCCTTTACCATTACAATTGGTTGGTTTCACCGCACGCTTGTCTGCCGGTAAAACATTGCTTCAATGGCAAACGAGCGCCGAAATAAATACCAGTCATTTTGAAATTTTAAGAAGTTCGGATGGAAGTAATTTTTCCAGCATCGGTATGGTTACAGCAGCA
>CAXTPJ010000493.1:0-3571 GCA_964245855.1 uncultured Ferruginibacter sp.
TGGCACACTGTTCGGCCTGTTCAGCAGTATGGCCGCAAATTTCTATCAACGTATCGATCACCCATTCAAATGTATTCACATCATCATTCCAAACAATCAAGACACAAGTTTCTTCCGTCATGGCTAATGTGTCAGTTGCTGTCTTGAATTTGGTGGTGCTGATCGGTTGCATAAAAGATTTCCTTCCGCAAAAATAAGCCCAAAACGCCATTTTAAAGCAAGTTCTTTAAAATCCAATTAAATTTTGCCGGTTATTCAAGAGCAATGGTAGCTCTCAGCATTATTTTTTTATTAAGCAAAAATGCTATGCAACATTTCAAGTGCTGTCATTGTCAAATGATTATGCGTTGGTGAAATATCCAACCGCAACCAACGTTTTATCTTTAACCATGCTGGGGCGATTAAAAAGAAAAAAAGAGGAGCAACCAACACCTGCAAAGCAGCAGGCCATTGTATTGCCACTGCATTCGCCCAGCCGCAGCCTCGATTTTTTGGTTGAGCTCATCAACACCGTACGGCCAGCCAATCCGCATGACACAGCGGAAGCATCCATCCGTTTCAAAGCATTGCTTTACCAGGTTGCACAAGACAGGAGTTCTTTGTTCTCTCTCCGCCGGGCACTCCTCAACCTGTTTTTAAAGACCAACATTGTAACTGCCTTGACCGAAAATGGCATTCTCAGCAGCAGGGGTTTTATCCAGGAATTATTCAGCAAACTCAAACACAAACTATTGCCCGAAATACAGGCGCCGGATAATTTTCTTTATGTTATCAACAAGGTGTTTTATAAAAAAAGCGATCACAATTGGGTAAGCGGTATCGACAGCAATTTGTGGATCCAGTTTTTTGAACTGCTTGGCATACAGATCAATTTGACTGAACCTGCCGTTATCAAACAATTGCAACAGTCTATTCAAATCCTCAGCTACCGGGTTGCCACACTGGGTTTAGAAAAGGAGATGGCGCAGCGCTACGATAATTTTCAGGATGCGGCTTATCCTTTTTTAGAACAGAACCGGTTGATCAACGAATTCATTTTTCAGAGCAGCCCGCTGGGCAATATTGACAACCAGCGGTTGCTGCTGGCCAATATCAACGAGGCACTGCACAACTGCAATCAAAGTATTCATTGGATAAAGGAACGGCGGCTGGCATCCGGCACCAGCCTGGCACAGACGTACATTTTAACCCGTTTGCAGCAGCAGTTAGACAGGATGTTCATTATACTGGATGTGCTGGATATGGACGGCACTTTTAATACGGAACGCTTTGTTGATTATTTTAAAACAGTGGTACACAACGAAAACCACAAAGGCTCGCTGAAAGAATTTGTAAGTGAAAATACCGGCTACCTGGCTTACCAGATCGCAGAACATGGTGGCCGTACCGGCGAAAAATTTATTACTACAACAAGGAAGGAATTTTGGCGCATGTTCCGCAGTGCCATGGGCGGCGGCGTTATCATTTCTTTTATCGGCATCATTAAAAACCTGCTTGGCAAAATGCCGCTCAATCCATTTGGGATGGGCTTTTTATACAGCGTTAATTATTCGCTGGGTTTTATTTTAATACAGGATACCGGCTCTACGCTGGCAACCAAACAACCTGCTTACACGGCCAACAATGTTGCCAGTTCGCTGGATAACCAAAAGAATACCGACCGGCCGGATATGCGCAACCTTGCCATTACCATTGGTAAAGTAAGCCGTACACAGTTTGCTTCTTTTGCCGGCAACCTCTTAATTGTGTTCCCGCTGTCATATGCACTGGCCTGGTTATTTTTTAAAGCCACCGGCGTTATGGTAGTTGGAGGAAGCAGTCCTGCCCAAATAGCAGCCGCACACAAATTACTGGCCGACCAGCAACCTTTTCACAGTCTTGCCTGGCTGTACGCCTGCTTTACCGGCTTCTTTTTATTTGCCAGTGGTTTAATAGCCGGGTATGTAGAAAATTATTTGGTGTACAGTAAAATAGGGGAGCGCCTGCGTTATTCCTCTTCGTTCCGCAGCTTTAGCGAAAAGCGCCGTTACAAAATTATTCATTATATAGAAAACAACATGGGTGCGCTCATCGGCAATATTGCACTCGGTTTTTTCCTGGGCATGGCCGGCTTTTTTGGTAAAACCTTTGGCCTGCCATTCGACATCCGCCACATTACTATTTCTGCGGCCAACAGTGCCATCGGTTTCTTTGGCCTGGGCCACAACATCAGCAGCAAAGAATTATGGTACACGCTGTTTGGTGTGCTGGGCATTGGGTTTATCAATTTCGCTGTAAGTTTTGGGCTGGCATTTTTTGTAGCCATCAAAAGCCGTGGTATCCGTCTCAAAGAATACCCCGAGTTCGCCGGCATCCTGTGGCGCTACATCAAAAAATATCCCCGTGATTTTGTAAAGGCGCCGGTATCCAGAACAATATCCCAGTTGCGGTAAATTTCCAGTTATTTAAAGTGCAGATGATTGTCCGGGCAATGGTTTTTCATGGCAGCATCGTTGCGTCGCACTCTTGTACTTTTGCAATTTCATGGCATCAATACCTAAACAACAACCAACCCGCAACTCATAACCCGCAACCTATCTTCTACACCGGCTAACTTTTTTGCAGCATGCCCCGCTGCCATAAAAAACCGCAGTCGAACGGAGCGTCGCCCATGCCGCTGCCATGAAAAACAACTGACGGTTACCCATATATCTTTTAATCCACTACTTGCTGCTGCAATTTTATCTTTCACTAAAATAATTTCCTTAATTTCCTTTTTCAATTAACCAACTAACATGTCTTCTTCTTTATTCAGAACAAAAAAAATTTCCAATATATTAGCAGAAGGTAGTGATGATCCGCATGGTGGCGATGGGTTAAAAAGGGTGTTGTCGCTGAAAGACCTTACTTTTTTTGGTATAGCAGCCATCCTTGGCGCCGGAAGTTTCAGCAGTTTGGGCAGCGCTGTTTTCAAAGGCGGTCCGGGTGTTGTGATCCTGTTCGTTATTACCGCCATTGCCTGTGCCTTTACCGCTTTTTGTTATTCTGAATTTGCCAGTCGCATACCCGTTGCCGGTAGTGCTTATACGTATGCGTACGCTTCTTTTGGTGAGCTGTTTGCCTGGATCATCGGTTGGGCGCTCATCATGGAATATTCCATTGGAAATATATATGTAGCTTATAGCTGGAGCGATTATTTTACTTCATTTTTGGGCAAGTGCAATGTGCATATTCCCGAGTACTTGTGTACCAGTTACATGGAAGTGAAAGATGCACTTGCCAAAGGCAGCAGCAGCCCGGAAATATGGGATGCCTGGAACAATGCACCACAGGTTGGCGGCCTGCGTATCATCTTCGACCTGCCAGCTTTTGTGATCAATATTTTAATTACCTACCTCGTTTTTCGTGGCATCAAAGAAAGCCGCAACTTCAGTAATGTAATGGTTATTTTAAAGATGATCGTTGTGGGGTTGGTGATCGTTGTTGGTGGTTATTTGGTTTTTTCAAACGGGCTTACTTTTAACTGGACGCCGCCGGACGACAATGGAATAAAATCTTTTATGCCCATAATAATAGATAAATATAATTGATA
>CAXTPJ010000494.1:0-3559 GCA_964245855.1 uncultured Ferruginibacter sp.
AGACATTTTAAAAGCAGCCATACTGGCATCGTTACCTAAAAAAATAGCCTTCAATAAAAAGAATAACATCGTAAAAATTTAAGTGGCTGCAACCATTTGTAGTGTATCTTGTAATAACATTTCACCCCCTAAAAACAAAAATTATGTCAATCGAAATTGGACAACAGGCACCGGAATTTACATTGTATGACAGTGAAAAAAATAGTGTTGACCTGGCAAATTATAAAGGCAAAAATGTAGTGCTGTTATTTTTTCCACTGGCATTTACCAGCGTATGCACCGCTGAATTGTGTTCTATAAGGGATAATATTGCTTTGTATAATGATGCCAACGCCCAGGTATTCGGTATTTCAGTTGATTCAGTATTTGTGCTGGATAAATTTAAAAAAGAGCAACACCTGAATTTCCCATTATTGAGTGATTTTAATAAAACTGCCGCCAAAGCTTATGATGTGTTGTATGATACATTTCCTGCTTTTGAAATGCAGGGCGTAAGCAAACGGGCTGTATTTGTGATAGACAAAAAAGGCATCATACAATATGTGGAAGTTTGTGCAACCCCGAAAGATCAACCTGATTTTGAAGCCATCAACAGCACATTGGCCACTTTGAATTAATCTATTTATCTGGAGATATTTTAGTGGCTGTACAATAAAACAGCCGTTTTTTAGTTTTTGAAGGTTGATACCTGTTTTTTGCTAAAAATGTTTATATTTACAAAACTGAAAAAGTTAATAACCATATTAATTATACTCTTTGGTATTAGTTTTACAAGTAACGCCCAGTTAAAACCAGCCTCAGAAGGCGAACCAACTGCCAAAATTGTAAAATTTTATCCCAACCCTGCTTCTACAGCAATTAATTTTGAATTGCCGTCCGGTTACGACAAATCCTATTCTTTACAGGTGTACAATTTCATGGGGAAAAAAGTAAGTGAGTCCAATGCAGGCACACAGCGTGTATCCTTCCGAGTAGATGGTTTTTACCGTGGTGTTTACATTTTCCAGTTGCGTGACCAGTTTGGTAAAATTGTTGACTCCGGCAAATTCCAGGTGGTTAAATAACCGCTGCTATCTCGCTGCTACCACCAGCAAATTTTTTACCACTTCTTTACTTAGAATTCTCGCTTCTTTCTTATTGACTTTTACAGAAAAAGTGTGATCAAATTCTTCAATTGATTCAACCAGTATATCGTCGCCCAGGTTCAAATTACATTTGGTGAGGTATTGCAAAAAGCTATTGGAATGTTCTGCCACACCGATGAATTTTACCTTATCTCCTTCAGCACAATCCAGTAAAGGTTTGCTGTTGGTTTTGGCGAACTGCCCTTTGGCATCAGGTATAGAATCCCCATGCGGATCTGTTGTTGGATAACCCAAATGTTTATCTAAATGATCGATCAGTTCATCACTGATCACATGCTCCAATTGTTCTGCAATTTCATGCACTTCATCCCACCGGAACTCCAGTTTTTTTACAAGCCAAACCTCCCACAACCGGTGCTTGCGGATGATGTTCACTGCAATCAGACGCCCCTTCTCCGTAAGCTTAACCCCTCTTGATTTTTCGTAAGTAACCAGTTTTTTTCCTGCGATTTTTTTAATAAAATCCGTTACAGAAGCAGCGCTTACTTTTAATGATTCGGCCAGTGCTGAAGTGGTTACCATAGTGCCCGTTTTTTCATGCAACTTGTAAATGGCTTTCAGGTAATTCTCCTCGGCTAATGAAGTCATAAAATCTATTTCAGCAAAAGTGGTTAATTTTTTTCATAAAAGTAAATCTGCCATCCTGCTTGTGGTGGCAACAAAAAAGCCTTTACCCAAAAGGATAAAGGCTTAATATAAATAAACAAATCAAGGCTGGTTATTCTGAAGCTGCCGCTGCTGCTGCCGCTTCTTCTTCCTCGTCTTCTTTAAAATAAGTAGCAAGCGATAAAGGTCCGCTGCCTTCTACTACAAATACGAGGGATAACAATAGAATGATGATTGAAAAGCTCAGGTCCGTTTCAGTGGTAAATACATTTTTAGCATTGATGAATAAAACGGCGCCCAATAAAATAGGTATTTGAATAAATGCCGCAAAACGTGTAAAGAGTCCAATGATGATTAGGAAACCGCCCGAAATATGAATCCAGGGGATACTGTTCATCAACAGGCCTTTGTAGTTGGTGAGGTTGTTCTCATCGATCAGCCTCGCCAGGTTAGGAAGATTGTTTAAAAACGCCACTCCACGGAGTAATAATGTTGCTCCAAGTGCGACCCGGAAAAGCGCCAGCCATTTTGGATTGTGCGTAGAAGTCCAGTCTTGTAAATTTTTCAGCATGCCCATCGTTATAGAATTTTGAAAGTTAAGAGTTAGTGTAATCTACAAAATAAAAACCGCTTTTTCAAAATTGGGAACAACTTCTTTTCACAATTATTTAACACATTGGCTATTTTTCAGCAATTTGTGCAAAATATCCTAACACTGGTTTGTTATTTATTAATACGGTAACCGGGAACTCATCTTCCTCATCAAACTTGTAATTAAAGGTCACCATACCGCCGCTAACCGTGTAATCCACTGTTTTGGTCTTTTTCTTCTTTTCCGTTCCTATCTGTAACGCTACAATATCAATTTTAGTGTTGCCGCTTACTTTAAAACTGAATTGGACTGGTTTTTTAAGATCTGCTTTTATTACACCACCTGCAGGCATAAAACTGCTGATACCAAATTCATACGCCTGGTCTTTAACCAGTGGCAGTTCAAAAAAATCTTTCGATGATTTTACACCGTTGCCCAGTTGCCATGCCATATTATCCGGGTAGTGCTGGTAATTGAAAATGGTTTTATTGGCAAAAAAATAAGCATCGTTGTATGCCTTTGTAAACACCGTTACTTTATCATCTGTGTACCCGCTGCCCATAGCCGGATCAACATAGAACCAGGTTTCCGGGCTTTGTCCTAACTGCACCACTACCCAGGTATGATTGAATTCATCCGGTTTGTCAGTCAGTTGCTCCACATTATTTTTTACATATCCATCAACAGTAAGGCAGCGGATTTTTACCACGCTGCACATATCCTGGAACAGGGCTGCATACCCGCTGGCATTGGTTTTCCTCGCCTTCAATACATCATCCGAGTTCCTTTTTTCATTGCCACTGTTTCTTGCAGCCTTACAATCGAAACTGATGTTGTAAGCGATCCAGTCAAAAATGGCCCGCACTTTATCCAGGTTATCCGGGAATTTTTTAGTTACTACATAACTGATGGTTCCCATATTCAACGTATCCAGCTTGCCCAACGATTGAACATATTCATCTACTATTTTAAACTTGGGGTCCGGCGTTTGGGCCAATGCAGCAACACTTGAAATCATCAACCCGATAAAAATGATTTGAACTTGTTTTTTCATACAAATAAAATTAGCCAAATAACGGTTAAGGCTTTCCAAAAAATCCATTCAATCCACTCGTGGATTTTTTTTTACAGACATAATTCATTTTATAAATCCCTGGAGGAAGTTATTCCGTAAATCGTTAACGAACCATTAACTTGTAATTAACCCGGCATTAAC
>CAXTPJ010000495.1:0-3534 GCA_964245855.1 uncultured Ferruginibacter sp.
TGTTGTTCCAGAACTAAAAGAGCTGCGGCATAATCATGCTTGTTATACTGGTAATTCAATACCCAGTCATCACAACAATTTTCTCTTTCCTGGCGGGCTGTATCACCTAACAATTTTATAAATGGATTGAAAAACAGCACTAATTCAACTAAAGACTGCAGCAGGTTAACCATGTAGTCGTTTCTTTTAATGTGCGCCAATTCATGAAGGATAATACTTTCAACCTGCGATGTAGTCAGGTTATTTAAGGTTGCAACCGGTAATAAAACAATCGGTTTAAAAAATCCGGTTACAGATGGTACATCTACATTTGCTGATATCCAGACAGCAACTTTTTTTGTGATGCCAATGTGGAAAGCTGTCTGTTCTGAAAATAAGCGGATATCAACAGGCGGTTTTGTCAACTGGTTGTTCCTCATAAAATGCAATCCGGCAAATCCCTGTATGAACTTCAGCAAATGAAAAAGTAAGAAAGTAAAATAAAGGATCGCAATGCCCTGTAACGCCAGTTGTATGTTGTTTGATATATATAGCCATCCGGTTGTAGAAAAACCAACTCCGGTATTTTGCAACCATCTGTAATTCTGAAAAGTGGTTATTAACAGCCAGGAAAATGACGCCGCCATTAAAAGTAAGCTTAAATGATGCCTGAAAATAGCCGGCAAATTCTTATTGCCTGTAATGATTAACCTGAAGAGCGCCCATAAAAAACCGGCCTGCCAAAAGCTATTGGCAATGCCCCATCCGAGTGATTGTAAAAAAATGATTGGTTCAAAAGCAGAAAGTAACATAGCAGTTAACTATTTGATAGTCTTTAAAAAATTGCTGATTTCTTCTAATTCTTCTTTAGATGCTTTGTGGTTGCCCAACGCCTGCATTACCAGTTGGGCCGGGGATCCTGCAAACAGGGAATCGATCATTTTATTAACAAAAAGTGTTTGGGTATTTTCTTTGCTCACTGCGGGTTGATACACATGGGTTTTACTGCTGCTGTCCCTTGTCACCAAACCTTTGTCGAACATTATTTGCATTAGTTTCAAGGTAGTGGTGTAACCAGCTTCTTTCGATTTCAGGATTTCGTCGTGTACTTCCCTAACGGTGGCAGATTCTTTATTCCACAACACCTGCAGTATTTCCAGTTCACCTTCTGTTGGTTTCAATTGCTTTGTATTGATCATCTTACGATTTTTTTCGTAGGTAAATGTAAAGAAAAATTTCACAAAACAAACTAAAAGTTTCGTAGGTGGAAAAGAACGCTGATGAGACGGGTTTTTGCGGATAAAAACGGATATTTAAAATGCTTCAAGCCTCTACTTTGTCAAAGGCCCATGGACCATGGACTGATCTGCAGGCGATCTCTAAATAATCAATCATCACTTTTCTCCTTCCCCCTCAACTGCCTGGTAGTAAACGACGATCCATCGTGGCCCCAGCCGGGAGGTTTGATAAAATATTTGATAGCGTTTATAAAAGAGCCTGCCTTAAAAGCTTTTTGAAACAATTGTTTCCAGGTTATAATGGCAATCATTGCGGGATTATATGATTCAATGTTTTTTGTCAGGCCAGACGTTGGCCGTTCTTCTTCCGCCTGGAAACTGCCGAACAGTCTGTCCCAGATGATCATGATACCGCCATGGTTTTTATCCAGGTATTTTAGGTCGCTGCCATGATGTACCCTGTGATGAGAAAGTGTGTTAAGGATGAACTCCAGTGGTGTTGGTAATTTGTTGATGGTTTCCGTATGGATCCAAAACTGGTAGATCAGGCTCAATTGCTGCATGAATAAAATCCATAAAGGATGAAAACCAACCAATGGCATCCACGCCCAAAACAAAAAAGCGCCTGATAAATTACCCGTCCAGGTTTGTCGGAGTGCAGCAGCCAGATTATACTGCTGCGAAGAATGATGCACCACATGGCTTGCCCAAAAATAATTCACCTGGTGACTGATGCGGTGAAACCAATAATAGGAAAAGTCATCCGCTAAAAACAACAACAACCAATACCACCATTGATTACTGTCCAGATCAAAAAAGCGAAATTTGTAAAGCAGGGTAAACAATCCAAAGATGAGCGCTTTGGTAGTAAAACCCACAAGTACGTTGCCGATGCCCAGGCCAAGACTGGTGAAAGTATCTTTCGTTTCATAAAGCTGCTTATCTTCTTTATAAGAAAACCAAGCTTCAATGGAAAGCAGCGGCACAAAGAAAGGAATGGCGTACAACAATATGGCAGGCGGCATCTTGCAATGTACAAAAAAACTTTTTTGCGAAATGCAGATGAAACAGATTGACATCAACCATAGGAGTACTATGTTAAAAATCATTTCGCCCAACCTGAATTACCGTGATCCAGGATTAAATTAAATAAAAGTATTGATGCCTCAAATCGTTGCCCAAAAGAACGAATTATAGTTTTAAGAAAATCAGTTTAGATCCGCCTAAACCTCTGTTATCCGTGTTTCCATCAAAACAAAAAACTAACTAAAAAGCTTTTATGAAAAACAATTACTTTTGTCGCCAACTTTTTAGCACAAAAATGTTGGCATCAATCAAAACGAATCAATGAAAGTTGTAATTTTTGCAGGAGGACTTGGAACAAGGATTTCGGAAGAAACGGAAGCCCGTCCGAAGCCCATGGTAGAAATAGGAGGCAAGCCGGTGTTATGGCATATCATGAAAATCTACAGCCATTATGGATACAATGATTTTATTATCTGCCTGGGTTATAAAGGCTATGTGATCAAAGAATATTTCATGAATTATTTTCTGCACAATGCAGACATCACCATTGACCTTGCCAGCAATAAAATGGAAGTGCATGGTTCTAATGCGGAAGCATTTAAGGTTACGTTGGTTGATACAGGGTTGAATACTAAAACTGCCGGTCGTTTACAGCAGGTGCAAAAATATATTGGCAATGAAGATTTCATGCTTACGTATGGCGATGGGGTAGGAGACGTAAATATACCAGCTTTATTGGAGCAGCATAAAAGAATGGGTAAAACCGCTACCGTTACTGCCGTTCAGATGGATGCAAGATTTGGAGGGATGGACCTGGGCGATAATGGAACGGTAGAATCATTCCGTGAAAAAGCAAAGGACGAAAGCAAGTGGATCAATGGCGGGTATTTTGTTTTGAAGCCCGATGTTTTCAATTACCTGCAGGGAGATATGACTGACATGATGTGGGAGGATGAACCATTGGAGAAATTAACCGAAGCCGGCCAACTGGCAGCTTATCGCCATACCGGTTTCTGGAAACCAATGGATGCATTAAGAGATAAACTGGAACTGGAACAACTCTGGCAAAGTGGAAAGGCAAAATGGAAAACCTGGTAATGAACAATATCTTCAATAATTATTATAAAGGAAAGAAGGTTTTTGTAACCGGTCACACTGGTTTTAAAGGCGCCTGGTTTATTACCTGGCTGCATTTAATGAGTGCTGATGTTAAAGGCTATGCGCTTTTGCCGGAAGATGATAACGGCTTATTCAATATCATCAAAGATCGATTTGCGTTTCAACAAGCTAT
>CAXTPJ010000496.1:0-3526 GCA_964245855.1 uncultured Ferruginibacter sp.
GTATTCATCGTATGAAAAACAATTAGGGCCAAAGGCACGGTAATCCACACACACGCCATCTGCGGTATTTGAACCGGCTGCACCGCCAGGGCCAATACCGGGCGAAATACCCAGCAAGCCTGCTGCGCCACCATCTCCAACATATAAATTATAATATTTAGTTACATCCCAGCCTGTAGAACCACCGGTAACAGTCGCATCTTTTTTAATCGGTTGATTGGTTGTCTGTAAAATAGTTGTTGTACCTACTTTCCTTACCACGCCGGTGGTAAAGTTTCCGGAAGGGTCTCTTCTTGCCCTTACAAACCTCAACAACGAGTGGCCCCTTACATTGTAGAAAGGAGCACCGTTGGTACTATCCGGATTTAAACCTGAAAAATCAAGGTTCAACCGGTTGATAAAATAATCAATTGCATCATCCGTGATCATCCATGGATTTGGAAGTACAACGTGTACTACAACCGGGATGATTACAGGGCCAGGTAAAGAAGTTGGAGATGCAGGCCTGTGAGCCGCTCCGTTTTGCAGGTAAGCTTTATAATCTCTTTCGTTTTGTTCTATCCTTGCCTTTAATTCAGGATTGGTTTGCATTTCCAGTTCAAGTGCCTCCATCGTTCCGCAACGCTTCATGGTTGATGCAAGAGGGGCTTTTTGTGCGAAAACCTGGGAAGACAGGGCAAGGGCCAGTATGATCATTACCAATTGCAGTACTGGTGTCCCGGTTTTTTTAAGAGAAATTTTTTTGAGTAGCATTTCCTTCATGATGCGAAATTTACGTTGTTTGGTTTGGTATTAAAATTTTTAATTCAGTAATGTTAAGCCTGTTGAATATTGTATGAAAAGTGAAAGTAAGCTTCAGGTAAAAGAGCAGTCATTTCGGTATTATACGTTATTCTCATATTAATGGTTGTGCCTCATTTTATTTGCATTTAGCGATGAGGTTACCTTTTGGTTAAATTGGTTAAAAAGATGCCAGTTAGTTGTAAAAACAGATACAATCTCCAAATTTATAAACTTTTGTGTTTACCAACAAAAGAAATGAAGGGTAGCGAGGTGTAAACTGTAAACTTGTGAATAACAATTGCTTTTTGACCTATTATTTTTTCTGCTCATTCCGCTTTATTCAATAATTCAATATCTTACAATCTTAAAAAACCAAAACAGCATTTGATAAAACCACAAACTGCACCTGCTTATTCTGCCGTTGTTGCAAAGTTGTGATTGCCTTTTCCATTTAAATCAATGAATGCTATGAGTATTAAGTTTCGACTGATCCTGATGAATTTTTTGCAATTTTTTGTTTGGGGATCCTGGCTGATCACCATTGGCGCCTACTGGTTCCAGAATAAAGGATGGCCCGGCGATAAATTTGGTGTTATTTTCTCCACGATGGGTATTGCTTCTTTATTTATGCCCGCACTTTCCGGCATCATCGCCGATAAATGGGTGAATGCAGAAAAACTGTATGGAATTTTTCATGTTTGCGGTGCCGTTATATTGTTCATGCTTCCTGCAGTTACCGACCCACAAACATTTTTCTGGGTGATACTGCTGAACATGATCTTTTACATGCCTACCATTTCTTTGTCTATCACCGTAGCCTATACTTCTTTAAAAAGCAAAGGGGCAGATGTGGTAAAAGATTATCCACCCATCAGGGTTTGGGGAACCATTGGTTTTATTGCGGCATTGTGGGTAGTGAGTTTGCTGGGATTTGAAACTTCTGCCAACCAGTTCTATGTTGCTTCGGGTGCTTCTTTGTTTTTAGGATTGTATGCCTTTAGCCTGCCAAAATGTGTTCCGCAACTGAACCAGGTAAAAAATCAATCCATGATGGATGTGTTGGGATTGAATGCTTTTAAATTGTTTAAAGACAGCAAGATGGCTATGTTCTTTATTTTTTCAATGTTGCTTGGGGCGGCACTGCAATTAACCAACGCTTACGGCGATACTTTCCTGCATGATTTTGCAAAAGTGAATGAATACAAAGACCTGGTAGCGGTAAAATACCCTGCTATTATTATGTCCATTTCACAAATTTCAGAAACGTTATTCATCCTCGCTATTCCATTTTTCTTAAAAAGATTCGGCATTAAACAGGTGATGTTTTTTAGCATGGTAGCCTGGGTATTGCGTTTTGGTTTGTTTGCGTACGGCGATCCGGGCAGTGGTTTGTGGATGATCATTTTATCCTGTATCGTTTACGGAATGGCATTCGATTTTTTCAATATTTCCGGTTCGTTGTTTATAGAAACGCAGAGTGATTCTACGATCAGGGCCAGCGCCCAGGGGCTTTTTATGATGATGACCAATGGATTTGGGGCAGTGCTGGGAAGTTCTATCAGCGGGTTTGTGATACAGAAATATTTTACTGCTACAGATAACGCCAAAGAATGGCATGGCATCTGGCTGGCATTTGCGGCATATGCATTGGTGATCGCTGTGCTGTTTTTGCTATTGTTTAAACACAAGCACAACCCCAATGAAATAAAAACAGCCCACCCGGAACCAATATTGCCAGCAGCTGAATAGCGAAATAAATGCACAAGAGTGCGACGCCAATGAAGTTGAACAGCGTTTTAGTAGCTGATAACAAAAGTATTTATACAATAAAAAATCTCCTGTTTTTACAGGAGATTTTTATTGATATTTATTTGGAAAGCACTTATTTGTGCTGTTCGATCTTTTTTACAAAGTTGGCTTTTGGCTGAGCACCTACCAATTTATCTACCACCTGTCCGCCTTTTACAAAAAGGATAGCAGGAATGCTGGTGATACCATAGTTCATAGAAACCTGCGGGTTATGATCCACATTTACCTTTCCCACTTTAACTGCTCCGTCGTACTCTTTTGATAACTCTTCAATTACTGGTCCGATTGCACGGCAAGGGCCACACCATTCTGCCCAAAAGTCGATTACTGATAATTTATCTGAATCCAACACTTCTGTCTGGAAGTTTGAATCTGTGAATTCTTGTGCCATAATTGTATATTTTTTTGATTTTTATTTACTTAAGGAAGACAAAAATACATCCAAATTGTTGAATGTGTTGTTATGACATATACACATACTGTGATGAATTTGTTTTGACATTAAACAGGCCAATGTGGCTGAATGTTGTGCAGGACTGTTAAAAATTTTATGATTAGGGCAAATGAAGGGAAATGAAAAAGGCAATCGGGATGATTGCCTTTTAAGTGTTTGTTGGGTTACCAGGATTCGAACCTAGACAGACAGAATCAAAATCTGTAGTGCTACCGTTACACCATAACCCAATCATTTCCCCAGATTTTCATTTGGGATTGCAAATGTAGGGGTTGTATTGAAAATTCCCAAACAGTTTTAAAGAAAAAAATACTTGGGGTTATTACCGCTAAGGCGCAAAGCAACAAAACTGAGCGCCCTTGCATCTTAGCGGTTCAACATTATTTAAGCTGTCTTGTCCTCCCGGTCTTTTAATTCTTTGATCTTGTCCAAAGCTCCGGCAACTACATCGCACATCACTGTATATAACGCACCCGGAAC
>CAXTPJ010000497.1:0-3516 GCA_964245855.1 uncultured Ferruginibacter sp.
GATATTGGCAAAACAATGGCCGAAGCGCTTAAAAAATAATCATCAAAACTTTTATAAAAAATCCAGTCGGCTGACTGGATTTTTTATTTTTACAGGCGTTCAAAATTGTAAAATTCTTAAGTTCATATTAAGGGGCTTTCAGCAGCAGATCATATTTCAACTTCAGTTCCGGCTGTACATTCCAAATCCGGCACAGAGCTTAGCTTCTCCCACCTCCCCTTTGGGGAGGCCGGGTGGAGACTCACCGTGTTTTCCATTTCCATCCGACAGCCCGTCAATTTAAAATCATTCATCAGCATTGCAATGCAGCCTATTCTTTAACAGGTGCAGCCGGCGATGCCGGGGTTACCATAGTGTCCTGTTTTGGTTGTTCGTTCATTTTAACCGGTGCCTCAACAGCATTTTGTTGCGCCGGTGCAACTGGCGCTGCAACAGCAACAGGGTGAGTAGCTTTCAACAATTGTACATCAAACAACAACACCGAATAAGCAGGAATGCCGTTTGGATTAGCAGCGCTTCCCGGTCTTGCCTGCGCCCCATAAGCCAAACCGGAGGGTATATAAAAAGTTGCTTTTGCGCCGGTCTTCAGTAAAGCGATGCCTTCATCCCATCCCCTGATCACTGCTCCACGGCCCAACACAAAATCAAGTGGCTGAACATGGTGAAATGCGGTGTCTCTGTTACTGTCGAATTTGGTTCCATCCAATAAGCGGCCGGTATAATTCATGCTTACAGAATCTCCTGCCAGGGCCTTTTCGCCAGTGCCTTCCTCCTGTATTGTGTAATATAAACCTGATGCAGTTTTAAGTGGCGTAAGTTTATTCTTCGCAAAATAGGCTTTCAAATTTTTTTCATCTTTTGCTACCTGTTTGGCAGCATCTATTTTTTGCTTGGCTAACTGTTCATTCATTTGTTTTTGAAAAGCTGCCTGCTGTTCTTTCATTACCTGTTCCTTTGGCTTTATAGAAACGAGTTTAATAAAGTACTGCACTTTATCACCGCTTTTTATAAAGTCAGGTTTTTTACTTTTTGAATTCTTGAATAACACATCGGCATCAATCAGGCAAACAAGGCTATCTCCCGGCGTCATCAGTGCAATAGCTTCTATCAGGTCGCCTTTAAAAGCAGGCTTTGCAACGCCATACGTTGCAGGTTTTCCTTTGAATGCCTGGGCGGTGCTATACAATATCCTGTTGTTGCAAACAGACTGCATATTGATATTGATCTGGTCGCCTTCTACAGGTTTTGGTGAAGTAGGTTTATCAACAATAAAAGCATACTGCAATCCGCTACTGAGTTTCTTATAATTAAAAGTTGGAGCAGCGGTTGGTTGTGCCGCAGCAATAAAACTGGTTAAAACGCCCAAAAGAAAGAAGGAGATTTTTTGTGACATGATCCGGTAAATTTTTATTTCAATGATGTTTTGCAGACTGATTGAGGTTGATAAATAACCGCAACAGGCACAGTATTGTTTCCCGATAAAGATAGAAAAAAATAGTTCTTATCAATTGTTATCAGGATGTTTAAGCCGGGAGAATATCTCATGTTATACTTTATCAACTGATCATCAAAAGCAATTGATATGTTAATAAACGTCGTTACAAAAAGTGCCGCTTGTTTTTAAAATACTTTTACAGCCTTTCTATTATTTCTTTTTCAACAAATCATTCCGCTTCATGAAAAAATCACTGACTTTTTTTTTGCTTCACTAATTATGTTGCAATTAGCCGCACAGGAAGATATATCCAATGCTAAATGGCAGGCAGGCAAAGTAATAGTGGATGGCAGTAACAATGAATGGCAAAAGCCTTTTAATTTTTATGATGCGGCTTCCGGGTTGTTGTTTGGCATTGCGAACGATAGTAATAATTTATACCTCGGCTTTACAACCAATGATGAAACAAAGGCCAGGAAATTACTGCATGCCGGATGGGAAATTGAACTATCATCTAAAGAGAAAAATAAAAAGTTCAATACTGTAATTAATTTTCCGCCTGGCCAGGCAGCAGCACCGGAAAATAAAAATAATAATGCTGCAGTTGATAATTGGCGTAAGCCAAGGAATGACTTCAGCACAATGGTGAATGTTTACAAATTACAATTTACCCATATCAGCACTGAAGGATTTAAAACAAGCAATGGGCAAATCGCTGAGCCTGCTATTAATGGAATACAGGTAAATGTTGGCGCAGATAGTACACAGGGAATTGTTTATGAAATAGCTATTCCATTAAAAGAATTATACGCCGACAATACAAGCAATTTGACCGAGCAGATTAACCTGCATGTAACGGTGAATGCCTTAAAAGCGAACCACCAGGGCAACACGCAACATGCAGGTGGCCATGGTGGTAGCATGGGCGGTGGAATGGGTGGAGGAAGAGGCATGGGCGGTGGTAGAAGAGGTAGTGGAGGCAACAACAGTGAAAATGAAAATGCAGATTTTACTGACAGAAGCGCCTTATTTGAAAAGGCATCGTTCAAACAAAAGTTCAGGTTGGTGCATGCTAAAATTTAGCTGCGTATGCTTCCATACTTTATCATAATCAATAAGATCAGCTATTATCGTTTTTTTGTATTTAGTAAATAAATAATGGTTCGTATATTTCATCTGTAAAATCAATACGATGAAACCTTTACTTGTTTTGTTGACTACTTTTTTAATTGCTGCAATCGCAACCAAATTATTTTCATCTCATGTTGATTTTATTTTAGCTGCACGAATCGGCATGTCAGTAATGATGCTGTTTACGGCGATAGCTCATTTTGCTTTTGCCAAAGGCATGGCAATGATGATCCCTGATTTTATTCCTTACCAATTGCAACTAGTTTATATTACGGGCATCATTGAAATATTGTCTGCACCAGGTTTGCTTATTCTTGTTACCCGCTCACTCACTGCCTGGTTATTGATTGTCTTTTTTATTCTTATTATCCCTGCAAATATTAACGCTGCTAATAAAAACATCAATTATCAAAAAGGCACTTTCGATGGTAGTGGTCCGGCTTACTTATGGTTCAGGATACCTTTGCAAATTTTCTTTATTGCATGGGTGTACATGAGTTGCCTATATTTTTAGCAGATTTATTTTAACACTAAACTGTATATACAAAAATGCCACCCGCTGAGGTGGCATTTAATTTAATCAAGTATTTTTATCTTATTACTATAAAAGAATCATGTAAAATAGCACCGTCGCTCAAGACAGTTACAAAGTATCTTCCCGCAGGTAAAGTATTTATATCTACTTTGATATTGTTCTGCCCTGCGTTGATTGTCTGGCTGATCAGTTCCCTGCCGGTAACATCACTTACTTTCAGGCGGCTGCCTTCTTTTAGTGGTTGGTTTAATGCAACCGTAACCTGGTTTACAGCGGGATTAGGAAATACACTGAAAGCATTTTTATTCAACCTTACCGTAACGGTTTTACTGTAGATAAACTTGCCATCAATGTCAATCATTTTCAACCTATAGAATACCGTTTTAGCATTCGGAAGGTTATTATCTGCCAAATC
>CAXTPJ010000498.1:0-3502 GCA_964245855.1 uncultured Ferruginibacter sp.
AAAGAACAACAATCCGAACAATTAAAAATGGAATTAATTTAACAGGACACTAGTGCTTTTCTATCTATAATTAAATCTATGTGTGCGCCTTTTTCTTTACTTCCCTTTGCCGGGGTAAAAAAAACATTTGGCCGCTTATAAAATTTTATATGTGGCCAAAACTTTGTAAAAACAATTTATTGCTGAACAGGAAATCAGTTGTCAAAACAGCGGAGAAGGTTAAAACTATGGAAGAATTCGCAACACCGATAAATCAACTGAAACGGGTTTTAGAACTATCTAGGTTAGATAACAAAAAGTCTGGTTACAAATTGCAACCAGACTTTCTAATAATATTAAAGCCCTTACTGACCCTTCCCAAAAATGCTGTTATAAATTTCAGCTTTCGCAAAACGGAATAGCAGCCCGCTGATCATCAGCAATGCTCCCAAAAAACTACCCAATAAAAAACCAACAATGGCCATCAGTATTTTTGGCTGACGTACCACATCAAAAGGAGCAGTTGGTTTATCCAGTACTGCAATAATCGGTGTTACTTTCTGCAAACGCCAAACGGCCTCATCCCTGTTGTTGATGTACATATCCCGCTGGCGAAGGATCCTTGTTTTTTCGGAACTCACATTCTCTTTCGGAATAGCATATTCCAGCAATTCGGCAGGTGTAAACATGGTGCGCTTCTGCATACCGATTGCATCCTTGTCTACCATATTAATCATTCGTTGCAGTGAATCAATTTTATCAAGCGTAAAATTATAATCGTCCAGTGCTTTCTGCCTTTTAAGATCAATGTAAAACTTAGATAACTTTTCAATCAATACATCTGATATAGGAGTGATCAATTCTTTTTTAAAACCGGTATAATACAATTCCAGCACACCATTTTTGCTCATCTTGGCATTGATATTCGGCTTCAGCAATTCGCCTGCATCAATCGCCAATGCGGTGCTGTCTGCCGGCAGCTCGATGCTTTTGGATAAGAAGGTCTGGTTGTCATTAATATCTTTTATCAGCAATTCGCCGATCATTTTATTTTCAAATTGGGGCAGCCTTGTTGTTGCCACTGCTTCCCTTGTCCGCCGGCTGAGCGCCAGTTCTATGATGTTGATGGTTGCTTCATTACTGAATGATTTTGGCGCATCGCCCAATCCTAAAATCCCGCTCAGCATGCTGTTGGAAATTGCATTGTCTGTTGGCGAGGTCAATGGAAATACAGTTCCCTTTGCTGTATAGGTTGTCCTTTTATCCAGTGCATAAAAAAATAACAAGGCTGCAAACAATACTCCTATGCCGAGTATCACCAACCGGAACTTTTTTATCCTGGCAAAAATTTGTTTTAATAAATCAGTACTGTTCACAATCAAAATTTTATTTTCTTAACAGGATATAAGTAATCACAATAGGCAAAGCTGTTGTAAGCGCCTGCACCACCGAACCGCTTACATCTTTTCCTTCTGGCCTTTCAGGCACCGTAATGGTACAGCCTTCCTGTATGGTTGGGTAAAAGTGTATGAAAAAGAAATTCCTGGTGCGCTTGCTCCTGCCGTTCGGATAGGTTACAAATATCCTTTTGCGCCATGGCCGGATGCCGAAACCACCAGCTTTATCAATGTAATAGCCAAGACTGCTGTGTTCTTTGGAGAAAGCAATTTTCAATGGTGATTGTACCCTGCCCTGCACCGTTACAAAAGGATTTATTTCAGGAATGTACACCACATCATTTTCCTGCAGGATGATATCGTATTCAGAATTTTTATTTTTCATTGCCTTGGCAAGATCAATGCTCACCGGCTCGTCCATCGAAAGCGCAATACTGTCTGCCGCACTGATGCGGCCCGCAGAATCTTTCTTGATATTGTTCATGATGCGTTCCCTTAAATAATTGCTTTTTTTACGGTATAAAATGGCGCCACCTAAATTGGCATTGTCCAGTACGCCACCAGCCCTTTCTATGTAGCTGGAAAGCCTTTCATATTTATCCAGCCTGGCGTATGATCCTTGGTATTTTACTAAGCCCACCATTTGTATATTTTCCTGCAAAGCAAAAGTTGGGTTCTTTCTTACATGCACCTGGTCGTAAGGTTTTAACTGTATCCTCGATGCAGCTGAATCCAGCTCCAGTGTTGAGTTGATGCTGTATGATTTAATGACGGTACGGGTTGGTTTTAATCCTTTTTGCGCAGAGTCCATGTCAACAATACTGGCAATTTCTAACCGGCCAAATTCAGCCGATGGTTTTAAGCCGCCGGATAAATAGATCAAATCCTGCAACGTCATGCCGCCGTATTTTCTTACTTTACCTTCCTTCCTTATTTCACCATCGATGTACACAAATTGCTGTTCACCAAATTCGCTGGTAGAAAATAATTGTATCACATCATTTGGCAGCAGCACCACGTTGTTGATGCTGCTCATGTTATCCTGGTTAAAGTCGGTAAGGTTAATTTCTAATTTATCAGATTTGATGTTGGTAGAATCACCTGCACCACGAAAAATATAAGCCCTTGGCAAATAAGTATTGCTGGTAATGCCGCCAGCCCTGTTGATGATATCAAACAAACGGTCGTTTGGCCTTATCTCATACAATCCAGGATAGGCAACGGCTCCGTTGAGTTCCACTTTGTTTACAATACCCGTTTTAATCACATCTGCTTTTACAATATCGCCATCCATCAACTCATAATCCTGGTTGGGCAGTTTGATGATAGCTGTTGCATTGACATCATGAATGGTTTGCTTTTCATTTTCTGTGCGGATCACTTTTACACCAGATGAAAAGGCATCCGAAGTAAAACCACCGGAGTAATTGATGAGCGCTTTGATACCTTCACCTTTTTTTAACTGGTAAAACATTGGCCGCTTAAACTGCCCGGTGGCCAGTATCTTTTTCTCAGCAAAAGTCACCACAATAAAATCATTGTTCTGCAGATAGATCCTCCTGCCTACATCGCCGGTATTGAGGTAGCGGTACACATCCAGTGTTTCAATTACCCTGCCGCCACGTTTTACAACAATCTCCCTTAAATTACCATAACTGGTAACGCCACCGGCAAGGCCAATGGCATTGTATGCATTGGAAAAAGCTGATAACATTTTAGGGCCCGGGTTCATAACTTCACCCACTACATTTACGCTGATCGATCTTGGTTGTCCTAACGTTACCTGTATGTTGGTGCCGGGAGGAACGGTGCCGCTAAACCTTGCGGTGATCATTTTTTGAGCTGTTTCAAAAGTCAATCCCTGTACGGTGATTTTGCCAAGGCCCGATGGAAAAATAGCACCATCCCTTGCCACAATGTAATCTTCCTGGTATTCGCCACCGCCCCATAACGATACAATGATATGATCGCCTACACCAATGGGATAATCAGATGGCGGCGTTGACAGTTCAGAAATATCATACATGGCCGAGTTCTGAAAAACCGTAGCGCCGTAAGTATCATCCGGACGGTAATTATAGCGTTTAAAATTATCGTTCTGCGTACTGTCTTTATCTAAGGTTTTA
>CAXTPJ010000499.1:0-3496 GCA_964245855.1 uncultured Ferruginibacter sp.
CAATAATTACAAAAACAAACCAGTCGTAAATAGGAAGAGAACCCAACATATTGCAGGCAAAATACCAGTTCAATCTTCTTTTGATATTGCTGAAAACGAAGCACTGCAAGCCGGTGAAACCACTAAAGCAGATGGAGATTTTAGTTTAATCCCTTACGCTTCTTCTTATATGGGACATTCACTTGTCTTTACTTCAACACATAAAATTTCGATAGCTACACCCAAACCGGTTGTAAAAAAGAACGAACCGAATCAACAAAAAATATCGCTTGAAATTGTTGCCGGCAGCGACATTTTTAATTTGAATAAAAAGGTTGGTTATTATGGTGGCGTGAGGGTTAGCAGGCATTTGGATAAAGGGACTTCTGTTTCGGCGGGCATCAATTATTCATTGAATACACTGAATGAAAAGTACCGGCTGAGCAACAAACCATTGCAACAACATGAAACCGATGCACAGATCAATAACCTGAAAATGCTGCGCCTGCCAGTTATGTTTCAGAAACAATTAGCTAAATCGAAGTTTGCCCTGATGGCGGGATTGATACCTTCTTATATTTTAGATGCGTCTGTCTACAATGTTCCAACCAGCAACCCAACAGACCCGACTGCTTTCCGGAAATTCACTATCAATGATATTCATCGCTTCAATGTATTGTTTGGCGCCGGGATAAAATATACACCTGTTAAACGGCTGGCATTTGAAATCAGCGGCAGCTATGGTTTTACAGAGTTGGTGAAAAACAGCTATATCAACCAAAGCAATGTGAATGATAATTTTAAGAATATACAGGCTGGGGTGGTGTTTTTGCTGAAATAGTTTTTTGGGTTTTGCCACGATTTTTTATCCACGCAAAGAAGCGAAGAGGCAAAGAAGTAAAGTAATTGGTGTTCTTATTTTTCTGCCACGAATACACGAATAGGCACGAATGTTTTTTAATTCACGCAAAGAATATAAGAAGCAAGGACGCAAACAGAAAAGGAGGATTAATTTTTTGCCACGAATGCCTGAATTGACACGAATGTTTTTTAATTCACGCAAAGAAACGAACATGCAAAAGGTAAATTTATAATACTTTGTCTTTGCGTCTTTTATTTTTTGCGTCTTTGCGTGAAATTTTATTTTACTAAGCCTCTAACCCCCAGCACTGAATTTTATCAACACACAAATACCTATCGTCACCAGCAAAACTACTATCCATTTATATTTCTCCCATTGTTCTTTACGCTTCATTTGCTGAAGGTTGCTGTTAATCAATGAAAGCGTTTGTTCATCTCCGGCAGCCAGTTTGGATAATTTATTTATTACGATGATTGCCTGTTCTGTATGTAACAGTCTCACCGGTTTTAATAATGTTATGATTGTTTGATGATTGATATCCGGCTCTTTAAACTGCAACAATATATCGATGTTTTCATCACTCAACAATTTCTCCATAAACACTGCCAGGCTTTCTTTATCCATCCGGAACACATCCAGTGTAGCAGTATACTGTTCAAATTCAAGCGCCTGTTTTAATATGGCAACCGGCGTTACAACCTGCTGTACATTGGTATTGCCCGTTGTTTTATTGTACCATCTTTTTTGCAGGTAGTCGTTTTTCTTTGTTGGATTGGTAAGGGTTTCATAAGCTTCTTTTATCTCGTTGAAATGAGCCACGGCATAAGGGTCGTCATTGTTTTTATCAGGGTGGTATTGCTGCGCCAGTTTGCGGTACGCAAATTTTATTTCCTGCAGGCTGGCAGAAGGTAGAAGCTCCAGAATTTTATAATGATCCTTCAAATGCATGGTTACAAAGATAGTAAAGCAGCAAAGCGGCCGTACTGGCTTTACATAATTAAAACCGCTTAATTTTGCGCCATATAAAAATGATACATTACTGATGAAGGAGAAGCTGCAACAGTTGAGCACTGCGTTACAGGGCGAATTATTTTTTGATGACACCATGCTGCTTCTGTATGCTACCGACGCTTCTGCTTACCGGGAACTACCGTTGGCAGTAGCCATTCCCGTATCGGTTGATGATATTAAAAAACTGATTGCTTTTGCACAAAAGGAAAAAACATCTTTAATACCAAGAACGGCCGGCACCTCTTTGGCCGGACAGGTTGTAGGCAACGGTATCATCGTTGATGTAAGCAAAAATTTCACACAGATCATAGAACTCAATAAAGAAGAAAAATGGGTTAGGGTGCAGCCCGGCGTTATCAGGGATGAGCTGAATCTTTTTCTTCGTCCGCATGGTTTATTTTTTGGCCCGGAAACTTCCACTGCCAACAGGGCCATGATCGGCGGCATGGTAGGCAACAACAGTTGTGGTAGTAATTCTGTTGTGTATGGCAGCACCAGGGAACATTTACTGGAAGTGACAGCATTACTGAGCGATGGAAGCCAAGCTACTTTTTCATCGATGGATATTGATGCCTTTCATGAAAAATGTGAAGGGGATAATTTAGAAGCTACTATTTACAAAACAGTCAGGAGCCTGTTGAGCGATTACAACAATCAGCACGAGATCAGGCAGCATTTTCCCAAACCTACTATTGAAAGAAGAAATACCGGTTATGCGGTAGATGTGCTGCTGGAATCAGCGCCTTTCACCGCAGGTAAAGAAGATTTTAATTTTTGCAAACTGATCGCCGGCTCAGAAGGAACATTGGCTTTTATCACAGAAATAAAACTGCACGTTAATGAAGTGCCGCCAAAAGAAACAGGTTTGCTGTGTGTGCATTTCAACAGCATTGATGAATCGCTGCGGGCAAATATCATTGCCATGCAATTCAAGCCCAGCGCCAGTGAACTGATCGATCATTATATTTTAGAATGCACTAAAAACAACATCGAACAAAACAAAAACCGGTTTTTTGTAAAAGGAGATCCGGGCGCTATTTTGGTGATAGAGTTTTGCAGGAATACAAGAGAAGAGATTACAGCCATAACAACGGAAGTGGAAGCAGCCATGAGAGCAGTTGGTTTAGGCTATCACTTCCCGTTATTGTTTGGCGAGGATACAAAAAAAATATGGACGCTGCGTAAGGCAGGACTTGGCTTACTCAGCAATTTACCCGGTGATGAAAAAGCAGTCCCGGTTATTGAAGATACGGCCGTTGCCATTGACGACCTGCCGGCTTACATTGCAGACTTCAACGACATCTTACATAAATATGGATTGAATGCAGTGCATTATGCCCACGCCGGCAGCGGAGAAATCCATCTTCGCCCGATCATCAATTTAAAAACGGAAGAAGGTAACCAGCTTTTCAGAACTATTGCAGAAGAGATTGCCACGCTGGTGAAAAAGTACAATGGTTCATTGAGTGGAGAACATGGTGATGGAAGATTGAGAGGAGAATTTATTCCGCAGATGGTAGGAGAAAAAAATTATCAACTCCTGAAAAAAATTAAATACACCTGGGACCCCAACAACATTTTTAATCCTAACAAAATTGTTGATACGCCATCAATGAATTCGATGTTGCGGTACACACCAGGGCA
>CAXTPJ010000500.1:0-3492 GCA_964245855.1 uncultured Ferruginibacter sp.
AGCGCAACACCGCCCGGTAGAAGCTGCTTTAAGTAACACCTTTGGTTTTGGTGGCCACAACGCCTCTGTGATTGTAAAAAAATACAAGCCTTAAGCCTTAAACCCAGGGCGTTTTTTAAAACTATTCAGCTTTTTCCATTATTTATTCATTGTAGTTTAGTTAATAATTTTCACGTCCACCTCAGTGAAATCCTTTCGGGCAGACAAAGAATGCAAAGCCGCAAATTTTGTTTTTCTTTTTTGCGTCTTCGGGATTTATTAAAATAAAAGACGTTGATTATTTGATATTGAACATATCAATTTTGATGGTTATAAAATACGGCAATCATTTATAGCCGTCATAAAAAAAAATGCTACCTTGTATTACGGGTATGCATCAGTTGAATACTTCATGCAATGAGAAATATTGCTTCAGCCTGTAATTTTCATTTACCGGGCAACCGCATTTTAAATAACTATATTCGATTACACCTTGCAGTTCATCAAGAATTTTTTTATTGGAGATTTAAAAAGGAAGGAGTTCAAAAAACAACTTACCAATGTACTCGGCTTTACCCCAGGCACGCTTAATTTGTATAGAACAGCGCTCAGCCACCGCTCTGTAAGGGAAGGTGCGGATGAAAACAACGAGCGGTTGGAATTTTTAGGTGATGCAGTATTAAGTTCAATTGTAGCTCATTACCTGTTTATGAAATATCCTTATAAAGGCGAAGGCTTTTTAACGGAGATGAGGAGTAAAATGGTGAACAGGCAACAACTCAATGATATTGGAATTAAGATGGGGCTGAAGAAGATTACCATCTATAATAAGCATGATAATTCACTCAAAATTTCCCAAATTTTTGGTAACACGCTGGAAGCTTTGATCGGCGCTGTTTACCTCGATAAAGGATATAAAAAAACACAGGCCTGGGTTGAGCGGTACATTATTTCAACACACATGTTCATCAACGACCTGGAAACCGTTGAGATCAATATCAAGAACAAATTATACGGTTGGGCCAACAAGAATGGTAAAACGCTGGAGTTTGAAACCCTGTCGGAAAAGTTTGAAAATGGAAGAAGGTTGTTTACCATCGGCGCTACTGTTGATGGTGAACTGGTAGCCGAAGGAAAAGGTTACAATAAAAAGGATGCCAGCCAGATAGCCGCCCAACTGGCGGTTGAGAAATTAGGATTGTAAGAAAGGTTGAAGATGGTTGAATGATGGTTTAAAATAGTTGAAAGGTTTAAGCAACTGCTCTTTGTAGTCAACAAACCATTATAACTTGTAAACGTTTAGCTTTCGATTAAACGATATGCCCATGACATTTGGAATACTAGGAAGCGGAAGCTGGGGAACGGCCATCGCAAAAATTTTAACGGATAACGGCAATACCATTTACTGGTGGAACAGGAGTGAGAAAGCCATTCAGCAAATGATGGCCCGTCACCATAATCCGCATTACCTCAGCATGGCATATTTTGATACTGCAAAATTAAAACTTACAACGGATGTTGCAGAAGTCATCACTCATTCCGATTGCATCATTATTGCTATTCCTTCCGCTTACACTGCTGTAACGCTGCTTTCACTGAACAGGAATATTTTAGATGGAAAAAAAATCATTAGTGCAGTCAAAGGAATTTTGCCGGATGAAAACCTTTTACTGAATGATTTTTTGAACAATGAATTTTATCTCCCGTTAGAAAATTATTTTGCAGTGCTTGGTCCTTGTCATGCTGAAGAAGTGGCTGCTGAAAAACTATCTTACCTCACCTTTTCTGGTGTGGATGAAAAGATGACACATGAAATTGGATCTTATTTTAAAACCGACTACATCAACATCATCGAAAACAATGATATTTATGGCGTTCAGTTCGCTGCTATTTTAAAGAACATTTATGCAGTTGGCGCCGGCATTGCACATGGCCTGGATTATGGCGATAATTTTTTAAGTGTATTGATTGCCAACAGCGCTGATGAAATGGCGGTTTTTTTGAAGAGATCGGGCATCAAAAATATTGAAGTGGGAAGCATTGATCATGCAAAACATGCAGCGCACCTTTCCGGTGATTTTCTTGGCAGCAGTGAAGCCAGGCCAACCAACAGTCAATTTCAAACAACCAATTATGCAGCATCCGTTTACCTGGGCGATTTACTGGTAACCTGCTATTCCTTATACAGCCGCAACCGGACTTTTGGCAACATGATCGGCAAAGGTTATTCTGTAAAATCGGCGCAGATAGAAATGAGTATGGTGGCAGAAGGTTACAATGCCAGCAAATGTATGTATATCATCAATCAATCTGTAAAGGCGGAGATGCCTATTGCAGAAACAGTGTACCAGGTTTTGTGGGAGAACCTGTCTCCTGCTGAAGGGTTTAAAAAAATAGAACAATCATTGGTGTAGAATTAAATGCCTGGAATGCTCTGATAAAATATTTTCACCAGTCTTCAGTTAAAAAATAAATCGGCTGCAATTCCATCTGCAAATAACTTTCCTTCTGTAGTTAAAATAAGTGTAGCGTTACGGATGGTGAGTTTATTTCCTTGTAGCCATTTTTCACTTCCTTTCTGTAAATCAATAACGAATTTGTTTCCGAAGTCATGCGCAACTTTAGTAAGGTCCAATCCTTCCATCGTTCTTAGAGATGTCATGATGTATTCATTCAATTGCTGCGTTGGCGTCAATATTTCTTCTTCAAACGGAATGGTATTTTGTTGCAATGATTGAATGTACAAAGCATTGTTGGCAATATTCCAGCGCCGGCTTTTTCCATCAAATGAATGTGCCGATGGGCCAAATCCATAATAGTTTTTTCCCTGCCAGTAACTGCTGTTGTGTTTGCTACGCATCCCCGGCAATGCATAGTTGCTGATCTCGTAATGTTCGTAACCCGCCTGTTTCATCCAATCCATCAACAATAAAAATTGAGCAGCCTGCCGCTCCGCATCTACCGTTGCTTTTGTATGTTGCGCTATCATTTTTGCCAAAGCAGTTTTTGGTTCTACCGTTAATGCGTAACAGGAAATGTGTGGTATGTTTTTTTCAACTACGATATCAACATTTTTTTTCCATTCATCATCATCCAGCAAAGGCGAACCATAAATAAGATCGATGGAAAAATTAGTAAAACCAGCGCCGATTATCTCATCAATACAACGCAACGATTCTGCAGCTGTATGTGCCCGGTTCATCCACTGCAATTCTTCTTCCTGGAAAGATTGGATACCCACGCTTAACCGGTTTACGCCAGCCTGTTTCCATTGCTGTAGCTTGGTTGCAGAGATGTCATCAGGGTTTGCTTCCAGGGTAATTTCTGCATCATCAGCAATACTGAATTTTTTATGTAGTGCGTCAATAATGATCAACAGATCTTTTGTATCTAAAATACTCGGTGTGCCTCCGCCAAAATAAATGGTTGCAATAATATCTTTTTCCTGCCCAGTATTATGAGTTAATGGATCAGTAATAGTTATTTCTTTTACCAATGCAGCTATCAATTCAT
>CAXTPJ010000501.1:0-3474 GCA_964245855.1 uncultured Ferruginibacter sp.
CACTCATTTCAAAAGAGGTTTATCTATTAAAAAAGCCAGGTGCTATGCACCTGGCTTCCCCTATCAATTGAAAAGTAACAGAGGTAATTTTTATTTCTTTCCTGCTTCGGCCAACACTTCTTTGTTCATGCGGATGTACTCTGTGCTGGGTTCTTTTTCTGCCATTCTTAACCCCTCTTTTGCTGTGGCAACAGCACCGGCCTTATCTCCTGCCCGCAATTGAATTTTTGCTTTCCAGTATTTCATATAATAAGCATCGGGTATGCCTTTGTCGGCCTCTGTAATCCACGCCAGCGCTTTGTTGTTATCCTTATTGTGCGTATAAAAATATATGGCGCCCTTTGCCTGGTATGTGGTTTTGTTTTCGCCGGTTACGGCCTGCTCAATATTGGCCACCACCTTGGCATCAACATCAGTCTGCAATGGAACAGCCACATCTGTTTTCTCCCACAGTAAATGCAGTTCGGCATGCTCTGCCGTAACATTGTCAAATTGAATGGTGAAAGTTTCTACGGCTTTTGTGTTAGCAGATGGCTTCACTTTAAACCTGAACAGGTCTTGCGTTGAATCATATTTGTAAGCGCCCCATTGCCTGGCGTTTTTGTTTAAAATAATCGTCCATGCTGTTTTACCGGGAATTGAAAACAACCCGTATTCACCGGGTGGAACCAACTTGCCGGCCATTGTAACAGTATCAGTAAAACTGATGATAGTGGCTGCATTGGCGCCTGTTCTCCAAACACTGTTGAAGGGTTCAATTTCACCGAACATTTTTCTGCCCTTTGTATTGGGCCTTGAATAAGTGATGGCAATGTTTCCCAAACCAAAATCCTGCTGGATCTTTTGCGTGGTACTGGCTTCGGGTATCAACGCTTTTTGAGCCGAAACCTTTTGCTGGCTTACAATTGCCGGCAACAATAAAATCAGGTATATTCTTTTCATAAAAAAATGTTTGAGTGATGGATAAATATTTCAGCAAAAATAATGACCACGAATCTGATTGACAGGCTGCAAAATGGACATTCTTACGGGTTGATTTGGACAGGCTCGTTTTATATCTTTGTCTGAGTATTGTAACATCTCACCAATGTCATTGATTAAGAATGATGTTACAGACAGTCAATTTTCATGGCAACATCGTTGCCCGTCCGAATCGGATTCATCCGGGCGGATGTCACTCACTTGTACTGCAGCTTTTCATGGCAGCTTTAAAGAATTGATGTGGACATTTTAATTTATAAATTAAAAACCAATGAAACACTTAACCATTCTTGTTCCCGACGGAGAAAATAACCTCAGCAGTATTGTGGGTGCATTTAAAATATTTAGCCGTGCCAACGCCTGTTGGAAAGAATTGGGCAGGCAGCCAATGTTTATCATTCAACTGGCAGGCACTTCCAATGAGGTGGAGTTTTATGATGGTTTGTTCAGTGTGAAGCCGCATGTAAATATCAACGCCATCAATCAAACAGACCTCATCATCATACCTTCGCTGAATCATAATTATGAAAAAGCGGTAAAGGATAATCAAGCGTTGATTGACTGGATAGCAATGCAATACAAAGCAGGCGCTGAAATAGCCAGCATTTGTACGGGTGCATATTTGCTGGCAGCAGCCGGTGTGCTGGATGGCAAAAGTTGCTCCACGCATTGGGCGGTGGCAGATAATTTCCGTAACCGTTTTCCTAAAGTGAATTTGCAACCTGACAAACTCATTACCGATGAACATGGCATTTATACTAACGGCGGCGCCTACTCTTTTTTAAACCTGGTAATTTATTTGGTTGAAAAGTACTTTGACCGCCCAACCGCTATCTTTTGCGCCAAGGTTTTTCAGATTGAAATGGACAGGCAAAGCCAGTCGGCGTTTACCATTTTTAGCGGACAAAAACAGCACGGCGACGAAATGGTGCAACAGGCGCAGGTTTACATTGAAAGCCAACTGCATGAAAAAATTTCGATAGAAGCATTGTCGTCGAAATTTGCAGTGGGCCGCCGCAACTTTGACCGGCGTTTTATAAAAGCTACCGGCAACACGCCGGTTGAATATTCGCAGCGTGTTAAAATTGAATCGGCCAAAAAAGCGTTGGAAACCAGCCGTAAAACCATTAATGAAGTGATGTATGAAGTTGGTTATGCTGATGTAAAAGCTTTCAGGGAAGTATTCCGGAAAATAACAGGCATGTCGCCGCTGGAATACAGGGGAAGGTATAATAAGGAGGCGTTGATGTAATGGGAACACGGATAACACGGGTGCGGGCAGATTTTTTTTGGAGAAGTAGTTGGTAGTCCATAGTTAATAGTCCATGGTTGAGAATTAGAATTTCACAGGAATTTATTTGATTAAAGGAATAATCCGTTTTTCATCCGTACCAATCAGCGTCACCAGCGTTCCTACCTCCAATGCGGTCAATAGACAATAGTCCATAGTGTATTACGCTGTTGCAGGAGTATTTTCTATAAGATTATACATCCGTTTTCATCCGTACCAATCAGCGTCATCAGCGTTCCCATCCCTGCCGGATTGAAATGGAAAACACGGTGAGGCGTGGTGGATTAGCCCGTGCCGGATTTGTAGTGTAAAGCCGGACGGGGGTTAATAAATTATTGCGTTGATGACAGCCAAAGAAAAAAATTATTTAAACCTTCTTACCGGCCACACTTTTGTAGAATCAATGGTTTTGGCTAACTGTAGCCTGGCACCGTTTGAAAAATCCTGCACATAACATTCGCTGGCCGACGCTGCGGAAGAACTAAGGAACTGGTTGGTCTTTGTTGTTACTTTGGAAAGTTTTAGCTGGTACAGTGCCGTTAAATCATCGGCAGAGGGAAGGTACCAATCCGTTTTGCCTTTTAATACCAAACCTGCACCTTGCCGCAGCCACATTGCCCGTGGTGCAGGAAGCAACAATGGCATTGCTGTTTTCGAAGCCAGCGCCCGGCAATAAAGAAGTGGTGATGGCAGTACCGCTGCAACCCCAAATAGTATTAGAAATGATAGAGGTATCCGGCGCAGATTCTATGTAGCGCCAGCCGCTTGTGGTATCGCCTTTATCAAAAAAAACAAAGCCTCCGGAACTGCCCAGGTAGCCGGCCGCCCTAAAGCTTAACTGGCTTCCGTAAAAAGCACCTTTGCTTGTAACCACCACACTTCGTACATAATAAGTAGTGCCCGCTTTAAGCGTATCGCTTACATTAATGGTTGCCGTACCCGTATCGGTTGCAGTTAGGTAATGCACAAAATTACCAATGGTTGGATTGGTGCCGGTACTGTAGCAAACGCCTTTTTTAAGAATAGTATCTATACCGGTAAGGCCTACCCGAAAATCTACATCGAAGGTTCGGTTGGTAATGTTCTTCACCAGTTTAGTTGCCATGAAATCGGGCATTGAAAAACTATCTTCATTGCTGTACTTAACCACCAAGCCATTGGTGGCAAATGCCCGCACATAATATTTTTGACCATACTGCACA
>CAXTPJ010000502.1:0-3473 GCA_964245855.1 uncultured Ferruginibacter sp.
CCCAATCTACAATTTTATTGCATTGGGCTTTGGAATGTTCCTGTAATATTTCTTGACGCAGATCCATTTAATCCTGGTAAATAATAGCTGGTTGATAGCCTGGTACGGTTAAATTGCTGTTAGTTATTTTACCATTCGTAATTGAAGAGTTTTTCCAATTACCTGCAGGCAGGTTGATCATCTTATTTTCTTTGGTTCCATTAAATACCAGCAATATCTTTTTCCAGCTATCTTTTACAGCAGCGCCATTGATAGTATAAACAACTGTGCCGGCAGGCGCTGTTTCATCAAACTGAATATTGCTTTTTATTAATTCACTGGTAGCCATTCTAAAAGCAGGATGAGCCTTTCTCAACTGTATCAATGCCTTTACATAATTGTTCACAGCAATATTATCATCCTTCATCCGCCAGTTAATTGCATTGATGCTATCGCCTGCATTGTACGAGTTTTCAACCCCTTTCTTATTTCTTAGAAATTCAGTACCGGCATGTAAAAATGGAATGCCCTGTGATGTGAGGACAATGGTCAACGCAAGTTGATGCATCTTTACCAATTCATCTTTCGAAGCATTGGGGGAGCTTAGTAATAGTTTATCCCACAAAGTATTGTTATCATGACATTCCGCATAAGTGATCACATTCCAGGGAGCAGCAGCATACGCATTTTTAGAATAATTTACTTTAGTCAAATCTACCTGCGGATGATCCGTAGAAGCAACAATGCCAAACTTAATGCTTTCTTCCATACCTGTTTTACCACTTACAAATCCACGGTCTTTTATATCAAATACACTGCCCTTGATGCCATCCCTGATATCATCGCTGAACACTGCAATATGATCCAGCAAATAAGCATTGCTTTTAAGCGCTCTTAAAGAATCAGGCAGCGGCGATGCCCCGGCTGTCCAGCCCTCACCATACAATAAGATATCAGGTTTAATCTTTCTTAATTCTGTTGAGATCAGGTTCATGGTTTCAATATCATGTACACCCATCAAATCGAAACGAAAGCCATCAATGTGATACTCCTTCACCCAATACAGTACACTTTCCAGTATAAACTTGCGCATCATCGGCATTTCGCTGGCAGTCTCGTTTCCACAGGCAGTGGCATCTGAAAAACTGCCATCCTTTTTATGGCGAAAATAATAGCCCGGGACCAATTGTTCAAAGTTCGATTTGCCGGCATCGGCCACATGATTGTACACCGCATCCATCACAACCCGCAATCCTTTTTTATGAAATGTAGCAATCATTTCTTTGAGCTCTTTTATTCGTACGGTACCATCATAAGGATCGCTGCTGTAAGAACCTTCGGGTACATTGTAATTCACCGGATCATATCCCCAGTTGTATTGTGGTTGATCAAGCTTGGTTTCATCAACAGAATTATAATCAAAGAAAGGTAACAGGTGAACATGTGTCGCACCCAGTTCTTTGATATGGTCTAAACCGGTAGTAAGGCCTTCCCGGCTTTTGGTACTTTCTTCTGCCAGTCCCAAATATTTTCCTTTTTGTTTAATGCCGGAATTATTTGCAATGCTTGCATCCCGTATGTGCAGTTCGTAAATCACTGCATCCGTAGATAAATTATCTTTTGAAAAATCAGGGCTTTTATCATGATTCCAGTGTTGCGGGTTTGTTTCTTTCAGGTCGATCACCATGGCCCGCTTGCCATTTACACCAACCGCTTTTGTATACGGATCAGGCACTTCGTTGCTCCACACGCCATTGTTCTTTGCCCTGAACACATAAAATATTCCCTTCAGGTTACCATCCACTTTTGCTGACCAGCAGCCGCTTTCCTGTTTGGATAGCTGGATGGTTTTAGCAGCAACTCCACCAATGCCATCCTTATAAAACAATAGCTCCACTGCTTCTGCAGCAGGGCTCCACAGTTTAAATGTTGAGGTGGTTGCCGAATAGGTTAAGCCCAGATCATTCCCGTTATAAACAGGCCAGTCAGTTTTTTGCTGGGCGGTTATAGGTTTTATCAGCATACAACAAAGCAGCAATAGCAAACAATTTTTCATTGGTAGAAACTTAAACAATCATTAATAAAAAAATCCTTATCGCTCAAACACCAGGTAAGCCCAGGGTTCCAGCACAAAATCACTGATGCTTGTCAGGGCAGCATCTTGTTTTGTAAATACATTTTTAAAGGTCGCATTCACCATTTCATCATTTAGGAAACAATCAATTTTTTGACTGCTTAAATTTAATAACACCAGCACTTCCCTCTCTCCGTTTTTTCTTACAAAAGCCAATACCTGCTTATCTGCATTGGTAGTAACGAGGTAAGTATTTACTGCTGCATCGCCACCCCTTAATGCCGGATGTGTTTTATGTAAATCAAGCAATGTTGCATAAAAATCATTTTGGGCGTAAACACCATTCCATTCAATAGGGTCTTTATCAAAAAAATGCAGGCGTTTATGATTGGGCATTTCCTGTCCGCTATAAATCAACGGAATGCCATTCCAGGTAAAACTGAATACTGCCAAAGCTTCTGCAGCATCGCCATATTTTTCGTACTCGGTACCGTTCCAGGTATTTTCATCATGGTTGCTGGTAAACCATAAAAACAATTTATCATCGCCGGGTATGCGGTTGTATTGCCGCAATACTTCATCCAGCATTTTTTTATCCTGGCTGCCTTTGTAAAACTCTTCAGTTTTGTGCATCCACGTCCAGGTATAACAGGCATCAAAAGCCTGGTAATAATCAGGATGATCAATGGGGTCACATTCCGCCAGCCAGAACAAGGTCTTCGCTTTTTCCAGTTCCCGTCTTGCTTCAAACCAAAACTCCAGTGTTACCCAAAAAGCAAGATCGCACCGGAAACCATCAATATCACATTCTTTTACCCAAAACAACATGGCGTCAATCATGGCTTTGCGCATCAATGCATTGTTGTAATCCAACTCAATGATATCATCCATGCCACTTGCCCGTTGAAATTCGCCCCCATGGAATTTGTAATATTCCGGGTGCGTTGTCGTCCATACATGGTCCCAGCCAGTATGGTTGGCCACCCAATCTAAAATCACTTTAAAACCCATTTCATGTGCTGTTTTCACCAAGGATTTAAAATCATCCAGTGTTCCATATTCACTGCCCACTGCTGTATAGTTGCTGCAGGCATACTGGCTGCCCATAATACCTTTTCGGTTCTTTTCAGCAATTGGCGTAATGGGCATAAACCATAAAGTAGTAACACCCATTGCTTTTAACCTGGGTAATTCTTTTGCAAAGTCATTGATGGTACCTGCTTCTGTGTATTGCCTCAAGTTAACCTCGTACACATCGGTATTAAAAATCCAGTCAGCTTTTTTAAACATTTGTGGTGGTTTGCGGGTTTGTTTTGAATGGCCAAATGTAGGGTGGAATTGTGAAAAATTACCCATTGTACAAATAACATTCAACCAAGTATCTTTGCAGCCGTTATAAGAGCAGATGAAACAATTTAAT
>CAXTPJ010000503.1:0-3468 GCA_964245855.1 uncultured Ferruginibacter sp.
ACGCTGCAGGTATTTGTTTTTCAAACCCTCCAGTTCTTCAAAAAAAATGATGGATGCTTTGTTGCGGTTGCTGTACACCAAGGTAAAGCTGCTGTTCGGTTCAGTTTGTAAGGTTGTTTTAATAATGGAGATCACCGGCGTAATGCCACTGCCTGCTGCAAAGGCAGTGTAACTTTTTTCATTGGCAGCATCGAGTTTGGTATTGAACCTGCCCATTGGCGGCATCACTTCAATCACATCCCCTTTTTGCAACTGTCCGTTAGCGTGAGTGCTGAATTTACCGCCATCTACTTTTTTAACAGCAACCGTTAATTCATTTTCAAAAGGAGCAGAACAAATAGAATAGGAACGCCTGGTTTCTTCTCCGTCAATAACCTTTTTCAGCGTTATGTTTTGACCTTGTGTAAAAGCAAATTGTTCCTGCGAGGCCAAAGGAATATCAAAAGTAATCGATACGCAATCGGCCGTTTGGTTCTTGATTTCTTTTACAGTTAACGGGTGAAAATGTAGTGCCATAACGTTATTGTGTAATGCCGTTTAATAAATGATCTACCATGTCGTTTTCCAATACCTGCAGCGATACATTCTTCTTACTGCGCTGCCAAAATTCTAAACCACGAACAGCGGAAAGTATTGTCAATACTGCAACATAAGGATTAACAGGTTTGATCTCTTTGTTTTCAATACCGGTTTCGATAAAGGTGATCAGGCTTTTTTCGTAGTTGCGGCGGATGTTTAAAAAGTCAGTTAAAAAAGGTTCTTTCAAATGTTTCCATTCATGATTGGCAACATACACCTCATCAAAATTTGCTGCCATTATTTCGATGTGAAAGCGGATCACTGCTTCAATTTTTTCCGGGCTGCCGGCGTTGCTGCTGATTGTTTTTTGTACCTGAGCAGTAAAAGCATTGCCAATTTTAAAACAGATCGCCTGCAACAATTCACTTTTAGAGCCGATGTGGTTATACAGGCTTGGCGCTTCCACCCCAACCATTTCTGCCAACTCCCTCATGGATGAAGCGGTGTAACTTTTCGATTTGAAAAGCGCTGCTGCTTTTTGAATGATTACCTCTTTTTTAGAAATATTTTTACCGGTCTGAATCTTTGACATTCCTGTTAATAGCGTTTTCGCAAAACTAACACTTATTAGTTTTTTAAAGAAGGTACCCGTTATTTATTTTACCAGTTTTTTGGCCTGCCAGCTATTTATAAGTTGTAATTTTGCCGCCGTAAATAAAAGTTTATGCAGTTGCAATCGGTAGATACCGTAGAACAGATTGATCCTGCTGAGTTCAGGGAAAAGTATTACAATGCAAAAAAGCCGCTGGTAATTACAGGATTAGCCAAACAATGGCCAGGCTTTAGTAAATGGAACTGGGATTATTTTATAGACATAGTTGGCGATAAAGAGGTAGGTGTTTACAACAATATTAAGAGCGATGCTTATACGCCCATTAATACGGCAGATGCGTACATGAAATTTGGCGACTACCTGCGCCAGGTAAAGGAGGGGCCGTTGGGTTTGCGCATCTTTCTATTCAACATTTTTCAGCATGCACCTCAGTTGATAAAAGATTTTACCTGGCCTGATAATTTAATGAAAGGCTTTGTAAAAAAATACCCGATGCTGTTTGTGGGTGGAGAAGGTTCCGTTACACACATCCATTTTGATATCGACATGAGCCATATTCTCCACACCCAGTTTATGGGTAAAAAAAGGGTATTGCTTTTTCCTTACGAGGAGCAGCACAAATTATATCGCAAACCATGGGAAGTATTGAGCATGGCCAATTTTGCCGGTTATAATAACAGTTTTGATTATGCCAGTTTTCCAGCCACAAAACTGGCAAAAGGGTATGAAGTAATATTGGAACATGGCGATACATTATTTATGCCGGCCGGCTATTGGCACCACATGGAATATATTGAAAGTGGCTTTGCCATGAGCCTGCGGGCCATGCAAAATGATATTGGCGGAAAACTGGATGGGGTATGGAAATTGTTTGGCATGAGAAGCATTGATACGCTGATGAAAAAGACAGCGCCGCAATGGTGGTACAACCGGAAAAAGCAGCAAGTACAGGATTTGGCAGTAAAGGAAATATTACAGGCAAAAAATAAACCATGAAAAAAATTATATTTATCAAAAATAAATATTACTTTTATTGCCTGCCAAGGGTACCCTTGCAACCTTCCTTTATTTTAGTGAATAACCCCCAAACTTACTATCCAATTTTCCGGTGATTAATGCGATCTCATTTTTATAATGTTATTACTATACATATAGTCAAAATTTTTTCTTGTGGTTTCAGAGGTAAGCAAGGCCGGAGATTTTTATCTCTGGCCATTTTTTTTCCATTCCTTCATCCATACAATCGGGCATTTCAACGGTAGAAATTTAAAAGGTCGGTTTTGCGTATCTTTCTTTGCAAAATGATTTTTTTGAGGAAACCTTCTACCATAACTCACCTGATCGGGATTGTATTATTCTTCAGCATTCCGCTTGTATTTGCCTACAGTCAGGCGAAATATAGTGGTATTACCGACTTGCTTTCTTCAACTGAATATTGGTTATTCACCCTGTACTACCTGGGCATTTATTTTTTGCTCAATAAACTGGTCATCCCATTATTATATGTCAAAAGCAAATTCATACAACTGCTTTTGGTAGGCCTGGTGTTGCTAACGGCAACGGTGTACATCAAACCTTTCGACAGGTTGATGCACAGGAACCAGCAGGACCGCCGGCCCCGGCAGGAGTTTGTAAATGGCGACCAGCTCCCTCCTCCGCAAAATGGTTTTCAACAACCAAGGCCGCCCGGTCCCGACGGGAACCATCCCGGTGCGCCGGTATTTGATATGGTAAGCATTTTTTTATTACTGATGCTTTTTTTAATTGTTATTGCTGTTGAATCGGTTAAAAGGTGGCGTGCAACCGAACAGCGTGCTGTACAGGCAGAGGCCGATAAAGCCAATGCAGAACTATCATTTTTAAAAGCGCAGATCAATCCTCATTTTTTATTCAATACCCTTAATAATATTTATTCGCTGGCCGTTACAAAAAGCGATGATGCGCCGGATGCCATCATGAAGCTATCCAATATCATGCGCTATGTAACAGATGAAGCCAACGAAACCATGGTACCGTTGGAAAGTGAAATAGACTGCATCAACAATTACATCAGCCTGCAAAAATTGAGGCTTGGACAAAATGTAACGATCGATTTTTTTGTAAAAGGAACTTACATCAACCACAGCATTCCGCCATTGGTTTTGATGACGTTTGTAGAAAATGCCTTTAAACACGGAGTAAGCAACCACGAACCAACCAACATCGAAATAAAAATTATAGTGGAAGGCAAGTACACGCATTTTTTTATTCAGAATAATGTATTTGACAGGGTGATAAGAACAGAACGTACCGGCATTGGAATTGAGAATACCAAAAAACGATTGAATGTATTGTAT
>CAXTPJ010000504.1:0-3465 GCA_964245855.1 uncultured Ferruginibacter sp.
ATGAGCTGCAGCGCCCGTTTGCCGGTGTACACCATTTTAATTGCACTGGTAATTCCTTCAAAATTATATTTTGGATTTTTAAGCCTGCAGGGTTTGGTAATGATGGGCTTGTATTTGTTGGGTACTGTAATGGCACTGATTGTTTCGTACGTGATGAAGTGGTTCATCAACATTAAAGAAAAAAGTTTTTTCATTTTAGAACTACCGGTGTACCGTAGCCCAAGATGGAAAAATGCTTTGGTAACCATGGTTGAAAAGGCAAAAATATTTGTAATGGATGCCGGTAAGGTAATTATGGTGATCAGCCTGTTGCTTTGGGCACTGAGTACTTATGGGCCGCCTAAAAAAATGGCCGCAGTAGAAACCAAATATGCTGCGCTGATAAAAGAGCAACCGGCCAGCGCAGATAGACTTGACAAACTTCGAAAAACAGAACTGTTACAAAATTCATTTGCCGGTACTTTAGGTAAAGCGATAGAACCGGTAATCCGTCCATTGGGTTACGACTGGAAGATTGGCATTGCACTCATTACTTCGTTTGCGGCAAGGGAAGTATTTGTTGGTACCATGGCAACATTGTACAGTGTGGGCGAAAATGCCGAAGACAATGACAGTACGCTCCGTGAAAAAATGGCCGCCGCTACCCGGGCGGATGGAAGTAAGGTTTACAATTTGGCAACCGGTTTATCACTGCTTGTTTTTTATGTACTGTCTATGCAGTGCATGAGTACTTTGGCAGTAGTAAAAAGAGAAACCCGTAGCTGGAAATGGCCGGTGATACAACTGGTATATATGACGGTGCTGGCTTATATAATGAGCTGGGGTATTTACGAGATTTTTAAGTAAGGATTTGCCATAAACAATCTTTCAATGAAACGTTCCTGCTTTTTTTATTCTTTCCTCATAATATTTTTTGCGTGTTGCCAATCTGCTACTAATGACCGGCTGAACCAATTTAAAATAATCGATTCCCCGGTACAACAAAGCAATACCATCGATAATGTATATTCAAATTTGTATGAGCATATACAGGAAAACAGGAGCGGCAATTCATTACTGGCTTCCCGGGCAGATACATTGGTTAATGCAACAAAAGCCGCCCGGGATTTTATTGAGCAACTTAAAGAAAAGATACGGGAAAAAGATACTGTCGGCACCCGGCTCGATTTGGGTAATCAGTATATACTCAACAATTCAAATGCTGTAATACTTACCAGCAAATTAACGGATGTGTATATTGCCTGCACTGCTCCATTGTCTACTAAAAGAAAGCTAAATGAAGCCGACAGCCTTTTTGCAATTTTTGATGAGATAAAATCAAATAAGAATTGGGCGTATGTTTATTTTGATAATATGCCCGGCGTTGCTGTTATCACTACATTAAACTTTTTTCAAAACAATTGCCTGAATCTTGCAACTTTTTCGTTGAAAGATATAAGGGCAAAATTGATTGAATAGAAAAGTAAAGAAAGTTGGTCTCAATAAGGTTTATTATGATAACGGTTTTAATGCTGTTGAGATGGAATAATTCAGCAAGCCAAAGCCGCCATGAAAAACTGAGGTTGAACGGAGCGTCGCCAATACTGATGCAATGAAAAACTACTGCTGGTTACACATAATCCTTTTTTCTTTATAAAAAAACCGCAAAGCTGATAGGCTCAACTTTGCGGTGAATGTGTTTCTATAATTTTCTTTTATACCAGTGTTAATGGCCAGGGATATTCGACTGGTTTTCTATCTGGTATTTTTCCTGGAAGCCTTCCAGTTTGCTGGTGATATTTTTTAACGGGGCTTTGATGTCCCTGAATTCTTTTATCAGTTCCAGCACATCAAAATCAACATAAGTAGTATTGCTGGCATTGATCACCACCGTTGAGTTGGCCGGGATATCATCCAGTGTTTGCCTGATGGCAGCCTTGTTTAAAAACGATACTTCCTCTGCAAGGTTGATGGTAATCAAATCACCTTCCTGATTCTGGTTTTGGTTGAGGTAGGCATTTTTAAGGTTGCCATGTAAAATAGCGCCAAAGGCAGCAATGATGCCGGCAATTACACCAATCAATAAGCCCTTGCCACTAACAGCAGGCAATACCCCAAAAAGATCGATGGCAATGATGAATATCACCGTAACGAAAAATGGGATGTACTGGTATTTGCCGTTTTTAATGGATTGAAAAAATACCGAAGGCTTGGCCAACTTATAACCTGTTAACAATAAGATAGCGGCCAATGCAGACAGCGGAATTTTATTCAACAACGCCGGAATTAAAATAATACAGACCAGCAGCAATAAGCCATGAAAGATAGCCGAGAATTTACTTTTGGCGCCGGCATTAACGTTAGCGCTGCTGCGTACAATTACACTGGTAATTGGCAGGCCACCAATTAAGCCTGCAACCGCATTGCCGATGCCCTGTGAAAACAGTTCCCGGTTGGTATTGGTCACCCTTCTCTCTGGGTCCAGGTTGTCTATAGCTTCAATGCTCAGCAATGTTTCCAGCGAGGCAATGATGGCAATGGCCACACCGTAAACAATGATCTTGCCGTTAGTAAACCCTGCAAAATCGGGCAGGGTAAAAAAGCCCAAAAACTCACTGGCTGATGAAGCTACTTTTATTTGTACCAAATGTTCTTTTTGTATGGCCAGCACACTGCCGGTACTAACCCATAACTGGTTGATAAAGATAGCGACAATTACAGCCACCAGTGCACCCGGAACAAAAGGCAATCTTCTTTTGATGAATGGCTTATCCCACACCCGCATGATAATGATGGACACAATACAGATGAGCGTTACACCTACTTCAATGTGATGGAGCGGCTGTAAAAATTCATGCATGTCCTCACTTCCGTATTCAATCAGTTCGGTCAGGTTGCCTTTGGCATCTTTATCATATCCAAATGCGTGTGGTATTTGTTTGGCAATGATCAATATACCGATACTGGTAAGCATTCCTTTGATAACGCTGGATGGGATATAGTTGGCAATGCCGCCAAGCTTTGCCAGTCCCATTAAAATCTGCAAAATCCCTGCAATGAGTACCGCACAAAGGAATAACCTGAAATCGCCAATGGCAGTAATAGCGCCTAACACAAGCGCTGCCAGTCCTGCTGCAGGACCGCTTACACTCAGGTGCGAATTGCTTAAAGATCCAATGACCACGCCGCCCACAATACCTGAAATAATGCCGCTGAAAAAAGGGGCGCCCGACGCCAGTGCAATGCCTAAGCACAATGGGAGCGCTACCAAAAAAACTACTAACCCGGAAGGCAGATCTGCCTTGAGATATTTTGTATTGAATTGCATGTTGTTTTTTAATTTTTTAAATGGCCGATAACTGACCGGTTTCTTTTTTCTTAACAGTTAAATTTTTAAAGAAATCTACCTGTCCATCCTTGATGTTGTACACACCGCCGACAATACCGATATCGCCTTTTATAAACAGCTCTTGTACAATCTCACTC
>CAXTPJ010000505.1:0-3459 GCA_964245855.1 uncultured Ferruginibacter sp.
CTGTACCGGCTTATTTTAATGATGCCCAGCGCCAGGCTACTAAAGAAGCAGGCGAAATTGCAGGCTTAACAGTTCGCAGGATCATCAATGAACCAACTGCCGCAGCCCTTGCTTATGGACTGGACAAAAAACACCAGGATCAAAAGATTGCTGTGTTCGATCTTGGTGGTGGTACTTTCGACGTTTCTATCCTGGAATTGGGCGAAGGTGTATTTGAAGTAAAAAGCACCAATGGCGATACGCATTTAGGCGGTGATGATTTTGATAAAGTGATCATGGACTGGTTGGCAGACGAATTCAAAAAAGATGAAGCCATCGATTTGCGTAAAGATCCAATGAGCTGGCAGCGTTTGAAAGAAGCAGCAGAAAAAGCAAAAGTTGAATTGTCTTCTTCTTCAGAAACGGAAATTAATCTTCCTTACATCACTGCAGTGGACGGAGTTCCAAAGCACCTGGTAAAAAAATTAACCCGTGCAAATTTTGAAAAATTAGCAGACAGCCTGTTTGAAAGGTGTTTAAAACCATGCGAACTGGCATTGAAAGATGCAGGTTTATCCATCAACGATATCAACGAAGTTATTTTAGTGGGCGGTAGCACCCGTATCCCTAAAGTGCAGGAAATTGTTGAAAAATTCTTCGGCAAAAAACCAAGCAAAGGTGTTAACCCGGATGAAGTAGTTGCAGTAGGTGCCTGTATCCAGGGCGGTGTGTTGACCGGTGAAGTAAAAGATGTATTGTTGTTAGACGTTACCCCATTAAGCCTTGGTATTGAAACCATGGGCGGCGTTATGACAAGGTTGATCGATAGCAACACCACAATCCCAACTAAAAAATCAGAAACTTTCAGTACTGCAAGCGATAACCAGCCTGGTGTTGAAATTCATGTATTGCAGGGTGAAAGGCCAATGGCTACTCAAAACAAGAGCCTCGGCCGTTTTAACCTGACTGATATTCCTCCGGCACCAAGAGGTGTTCCACAGGTAGAAGTTACTTTCGATATTGATGCAAATGGCATCCTGAACGTAACTGCTAAAGATAAAGGAACTGGCAAGAGCCACAACATCCGTATTGAAGCCGGTAGTGGTTTAAGCAAGGACGAAATTGAAAAAATGAAAGCAGAAGCCAAGGCAAACGAAGCGACTGACAAACAGGAAAAAGAAAAAGTAGAAAAGATCAACCAAGCAGACAGCTTAATATTCCAGACAGAAAAACAACTGAAAGAATACGGCGACAAGATCAGTGGCGATAAAAAAGCACCGATTGAGGCAGCACTGGCCAAACTGAAAGAAGCACACAAAACACAGGATATTGCAGCCATTGATACTGCCGTTGCAGAAATGAACACAGCATGGGCAACCGCCAGTGAAGAAATGTACAAAGCAACCCAGGAAGCCGGCGGAGCAGGCGCTCAGCAAGGCCCAACAGGTGGCGATCAACCACAGGGCGGCGGCGATAACGCTGACCATGTGGAAGATGCACAGTTTGAAGAAGTAAAATAAGATATCTTAATAAGATAAAAGTTCTCAAAAAAATCCCCCACAATTATGTGGGGGATTTTTTGTTGCAGGAGTCTTGTATAATTGCTGGCTTACCAAGTTTTAAAACTTTGGGAATGCCTTAAAATTCCTGTAAGAAGATAACTATTATTGAACCCTAAAAACTAACCATGCTCATCCGTAAAACAATCTATTTCATTCTCTTTATTTTTTTCATTTGGCTGGCCATAGCCACCCGCAAACATCCAACCTGGTTTCATCCATTTATTGCAGAATATGGCGGCGATATTATTTGGGCAGGCATGTTCCTGTTTTTCCTGCGCCTTTTTTTTGGCAGGGTCACTTTATGGAAATTGGCGCTGGTAAATTATGGCTTGGGCATAGCAGACGAAACGCTGCAATTGTACCATGCGCCCTGGATAGAAGCCACCAGGAAAACACGTATCGGAGGTTTATTATTAGGTTTTGATTTTGTATGGAGCGATATTATTTGCTACGGTGTTGGAACGTTGCTGGCATTTTTTATGATCCTGCTCATCGAAAAAATAGTGAAAGCTAATGTTGGAAAAAGTTATAGTCGATAGTTCATGGTTTATCAACTATTGACTATCATTCATCAACCATGGACTATTCACCATTGCCCCTTTCCTACCTCACCAACACCAAATTCCCTTTTCTTTCTACCGGGCCGCAGGCCGTTTTCGCTTTTAAATGGTACACATAGCTTCCAGCCTCCGCAGGATTACCTTTGTAATAACCATCCCAGCAATCATCCGGATTTGTTGTGGAAAATACCAAATTTCCCCAGCGGTTGTAAATCACTAAATGCAATTCCTGCACCAGTCCAAAATATTTGATCTTGTAACAATCATTTTTCCCATCTCCATTGGGTGAAAAAGCATTTGGCATCAGGTAGTTTGCCTTGCTATTAAAATCAACAATCACCCTGATGGTATCCGTATTGCTGCAACCATTATTGTCGGTGCCTTTTGCAGTGTACAATGTTGTCCTTGTTGGACTGGAAACCGGCGAAGCTGAGTTTGCATCATTCAGGAAAACTGCCGGTGACCAGTTGTATCGTAAACCACCTGTTGCAGTCAGTCTTGCAGAACCAACAGCGCAATCAACATCATTCGATTTACTGGCACTAATGGTTGGCAATGGTAAAACAGTCAATGTTGTCGTCAGCGATGTTGAATCGTTACAAACAGTTTCTTTTATAATCACTGTGTACATTGTAGTAACTGTTGCGGTGGCGGTTGGGTTACTGATAGCAGCATTGTTTACTGAAGCAGCAGGCGACCACAAATAATAATTTCCTCCTCTCGCATTCAAAGATGGGAAAATACCAAGGCAGGTATTTTTATCAGCAGAAACTGTAAAATTTGGTGCAGGCCTCACCCTTACAGTAAGGGTATCATTGCTTACACAACTGTTAGCACCTGTTACTTTAACAATGTAGCGGGTAGTTGCAGTTGGATTGGCAGTTGGTGTTGCAATGGCCGCATTGCTCAATGTTGCAGCAGGTGTCCATGCATAACTTATGCCACCAGTTACAAATAAGGGAACGCTTACATTTCTGCAAACCAGCGTATCTCCGTTACCGGTAATGGTGGTAACGGGTTTTGGGTTAACCGTAATCGTTAGTGAATCTTTGGCAGCGCAACCAAAATTATTTGTACCGGTTACAATGTATTTGGTAGTGGTATCCGGTGTCGCTGATGGGTTGGCTATTGCAGGATTGGAAAGTCCTGCAGCAGGCGACCAGGAATAACTATTGGCACCTGATGTAATCAGTTGTGCTGAAGTGGATTGGCAAATAATTGTATCTGCACTGGTTTGTATAAACGGTGTATCAACACGGATGATCACACTATCCCTTCGTACCGAATAAGCAGCAAAACTAATATCATCTATTGTAAAATAATCTTGTGCCGGCAAGGTATTCCCTTTATTAAGTATT
>CAXTPJ010000506.1:0-3459 GCA_964245855.1 uncultured Ferruginibacter sp.
ATTGATTAGTGCATTGATAGGAAAATATTTAGGGGCATCAGACAAACCTTCTGTGATGGCTTTGATAAATGCTTCTTTGGTTTGCGGTTGCAACGCATAATTATTTTTCTTTTCGATGCCTATAGTGCTGTGCGATTCGGGGCCTAAATTTTTGCCACAACTGCTGCCGGCGCCATGCGCAGGATACACCAGCACATCATCAGCCAGCGGCAAAATTTTATTTTGAATCGTATCGTACATAATGCCTGCCAGTTCTTCTTTGCTCATATCGCCGCTGCTTAAATCTGGTCTTCCTACATCACCAACGAATAAGGTATCGCCTGTAAAAATTGCATGGTCTTTTCCCTGTTCATCTTTCAATAAATAACAACTGCTTTCAATGGTATGCCCTGGAGTATGCAATACTTTGAATGATATCGTACCTAAATTAAATACTTCATCATCCGCAGCAATATGAACAGGAAATTTGGTTTCAGTTTTTGGGCCGTATATAATTGGGGCGCCGGTTTTTTTGCTGAGGTCTAAATGCCCGCTTACAAAATCAGCATGAAAATGCGTTTCAAAAATATATTTGATCACCGCTTTTCTTTCCGCAGCCAGTTTGGTGTACACTTCTGTATCCCTTAGTGGGTCTATAATTGCGGCTTCGCCGTTGCTTTCGATGTAGTATGCAGCTTCACTGAGGCAGCCGGTATATAATTGTTGTATGAACATATCAGTAATTTTTATTAAAGTTATTCGAGTTATTAATTTGATTTTGTACTGGGTTCCAAGATCGCTATTGAACTTCATTGGCAAATATGATTTTGTTATTTTTTCCTTTTGGGGAAAGGAAAAAATAATCACGCTTGTACTATAGTTCTTTATTTAGCTTCTCTCTTATTATTCAAAATATTAATTAACTCAAATAGCTTCTTTTCTTAGATAATAAGGCAAAGGTAAAAATAAAAAAGCGGATGAGTGACCATCCGCTTTTTTTGAAATATGTTGTTGAAGTTATGCTACCAGTTCATTTACGATGCGGCTAACTTCTTCAATGCGTTTGTGGTTAATAAGGTAGAAAATAAATTTTCCTTCTCTTTCTGTTGTTACAATACCAGCCTTTCTCAGGATGGCTAAATGTTGTGAAGCGACAGATTGCTCAAGCCTGAGGCGCACATAAATTTCTGTAACAGTAATCTTTTTTTCTTCTTCAATCAGCTTAAGTAATTGCTGGCGGAGTTTGTGGTTTAACGACCTCAGGATAAGGGCCGCTTTCTTGACATTGTAGTAGTCAATTTTGAGTGTGCTCATGCTTTGCGTTTTTTTTCAAAAGACGATAATATCTCCCTGCGGGAAGGGCTCGTCTTTATCATAGTTATTAAAATTTTATCAATCGTTCCTAAGAACGGCGCAAAGATACAATGCAAATCAGAAAATTAAATAATACTATTTTATGAGTGGTAACAAAAATGAGGCATTCGTCTAACCATATCAGGCATTTGGGCCCATGTAAAACTCTTTAATATAAAGTGGCTCTGCATAAGCAACATCAGCAAAATTTTTTGATTCAAATTTTTCCAAAGTCAATTTACTCATAGCCAAACCATTAGCATCTATGTTCCAAAATATGGAATGTTCATGTTTGCAAATGGCTTTCCATTTGGCTGCACCGTTACCAAAAAAAGCAATGCGATGATTTAACAACTCATTGGAAAAGGAACCTTCTTCCAATATTATTGCTGAAACGGGCAAAATAGTTTGCAGGTTACTGTCATACAGGCCGGTAAACACTTCCATGCGGCGGGCATCAATCATAGGGCATAATAAAATATGTTGTATATCCTGCTCCTGCTGCTGTTGTAATACGCCAGACAAAGCTAAAATTTCTAATGAGCCAACAGTTATTAAAGGCTTGTTTAATGCAAAGCTTAATCCTTTTGCACTGGCCATTGCAACACGCAATCCTGTGTATGATCCCGGCCCGTATGCAACTGCAATGGCATCAATAGCATGCATGCCAATGCCGGTTTTTTTTATCAAAGATTGAACAGCGGGTTGCAAAAAAGCAGCGTGGTCTTTTTGATCTTTGTTGATTGCTTCATGAAGAATATTGCCGTCAGCAGCAATGTTGATGTATGCAGTTGCACCAGCAGTATCAATGTTTAATATCAGGCTCATGCGTTGGCTTCTTTTTGCAGTAATGGCGCAGGTAAGTAACTGCTATCAGTTTTACTTAATGTATGCAATAATGAATAGATGTTTTTTATACCAATTTTTTCAGCCCATTCAAAAGGGCCAAAAGGATAATTGGTACCTAATTTCATAGCAATATCAATTTCATTTTTTGAACTTACTTCTTCTCCCAACGCAAAGTATACTTCATTGATGATCATGGCAATTACGCTTGCTGCAACTAATCCAGGTTCATCTGCTATTGAAATGTATTCTTTTTTTAACGTACTGAAAACTTGTTGTATTGCATCTGTTATATTGCCTGCAACTTCCCAGCTTGTTCTTGATAAAAAACCATTCCAGCCATTGATGCGGACTACGTTTGTATTGGTTTGCAATTCTTTCAATGTTGAGTTTACAGCATTTAATAATATTGGTTGCTCTAAGTTATTTATGGCTTCTACTGTTGTTTCCTGTAAAATGATGTAAGCATCGGCATCCACCTGTTGATCCAGCGATTCTAATCTTACCAAATCAACCCGGTTATTATCCGGATTCAATTCTTCCCATTGTGCATCATCAGCCAGTACTGCAATCGTCATGTAATATTTTTTACAAAAATAGGTGGTTGATAAAAGATATATTTGCAGTCGTTTAAAAATACTGCAATGAGTAAAAAAATTATCAATACCACCAATGCCCCCGCTCCGATCGGGCCATATAACCAGGCTATTAAAACCGGCAATTTGTTATTCGTATCCGGGCAGGTAGCATTAAAGCCAACAGGCGAAATGGCCATGGCAGATATCATTGAAGAAACGCACCAGGTATTGCAAAATATAAAATGTATTTTACTGGAAGCAGAAATGGATTTCAGCAATATCGTAAAGACCACCATTTTTTTAAGCGACATGAATTTGTTCAGCCAGGTAAATGAGATCTACGCCAAATATTTTGAAGGCGATTTTCCTGCCAGGGAAACCGTTGCTGTGAAAGGGTTACCCAAAAATGCCAATGTAGAAATCAGTGTGATCGCCGCCGGAAAGTAGTAATATTTTTACCACGAATGCACGAATAAACACGAATGAACTATCTGGTATTTAATTTAAAAATTGATAAGATTTCTTACCACTAATACAAGAATAAACAAGAATTATATTTTGCATTTTATTCGTGACCATTAGTGCATTCGTGGCATTTTTTTTTGTAACTGGCTTCAGTAACTGTCAGCAACATCGTTGTGTCACTCACTTGTACCTACCGTGTGTACACAATTCTTGTAGGTTTGCGTAAAAAATGCAGACA
>CAXTPJ010000507.1:0-3451 GCA_964245855.1 uncultured Ferruginibacter sp.
CAGGACAATACCCGTACAAAAGCCATCATGGCGCCGGGAAGGGCAGCAACTGACCCTGCCTGGGGAAGCATTGGTATGAATGAAAGCTGGCGGTTTACCCCCGCTGAAGGCAACTCATTATTTAAAAAAACAGAATTGTACACATTAGGCGGCCAACTGGTTGCAACAGGGGATACGCTGAATGCCGGTAATGGCAACTATGCTGTTAGTTTTGACAGTGTGTGTGCAGATTCCACTACTACCTACATTGTAAAATCAACGTACCGGCAAATTAATAATACAGTTGATGAAGTTTATTTTACAGACACCTTGCAGGTGATTAAACCTGTATCGGGTAACAGGCGCCCGGTGTGGACAGGCGCTGTAAGCAGTGAATGGGAAAACCCTTTAAACTGGGTGGGTGGTATTTTGCCGGACCCATCATCTGATGTAGTAATACCGAGAGGAACACCCGCTGCGCAATTGAATTCTACTGTAACTATTAATAGTATTACAGTAGCGCCGGGGGCTACGCTGAATGTGGGTACCAACTATAATTTAACCATATTAAGTAACAGCAGCAATCCACGTTCTGGCGATGCGGGGCATTAAAAATCATTCTTGATAAACCACTATATCTGCTGCGGAAAAATTGATAAAGCACCTGTTGCTTAGGCCATGCAGAAAAATTTAATTCAAAACCAACTTTAACATTACACAGCCACTTCCTGCAATGAAACTTTTAATAAGCCTTCTGTTGATACTTGTTACTGACGGTAACATTACCAAAAACAGGCAATTGTTCAATGATTTTCATACCATTTATGCAAAGGCCGATTTTGCAGCGATGAAGCAACTGCTGGCTGATGATTTTGTTGGGTTGAATGAAAATGGATACGTGAGTTTTAAAAAGGCTGGCTACATTAGTTACATGGCTGAGTGGAACCAGGTGTTTAAAACCAAATGGACCATTGATTCAGTAAAGGAAGAAGGGGGCGTTATAAAAAGTATAGAGCACGACAGCGACATGTACATTGATTATTTTTATGGCGGCGATAAAAAACTTACCCAATACACCTACACTTTTAAAGAAGGTAAAATAAAAAGTATTCAAATTGTTCCCACTGAAAAAAGTAATCAACTGGAAACCGTATTCCAGGAACGCTTTGGAAATTTTTATGCATGGGTACAAAAAAATTATCCCGATAAATTAACTTACCTGAATGCATATACCCGGCGGGCTGCCCTTGAAGTAAAAGCCATGCTGGAGCAATATCTATCCATTATTAACGGCAGCGCCTGATAGCTAAACCACTTGCCGGTCAGCAGCATTTATTGCTTAAAAGAAATACAATCCATCCATTACTACGCAGGATAGCAGCGGTTACCCCGGTGAGGGCCAGAGCAAAGCCCTGTGCCGGAGTAAAAGCGGATAGCCTGGCTGCGGTTAAACACCTGCACTGTTGCTGACGTACCAAAATTTGCTTTCATTTTTAAAAACAGCTATTCCAACAACGCTTACCCGTTACCTTTGCGGCTATGCACTACGGATCTATAGAAAATATCAGTAAATCGTTTGGGATAAGGATACTGTTTAAAGACATTAGTTTTCACATTGAAGAAGGCGATAAAATTGCGCTGGTGGCCCGCAACGGCAGCGGTAAATCGACGTTGCTAAAAATAATTGCCGGTCTGGATGCATCGGACAGTGGCACCGTGTGGATACACAAAGATGTAAAAGTAATTATGCTGCAACAGGAAACGCCGTTTGATGAAGAGAAAAGTATTTGGGACAATGTACTGCGGCTGGATAACCCGGTGGTAAAAGCAGTAAAAGAATATGAAATGTTTTTAGAGGCCGAAACCGATGATGTGGACCACCTGACCGAACTGATGGGCAGGCTGGATGAATACAATGCTTGGAATTTTGAGAACGACCTGCAACAAATTTTGGGCAAATTGAACCTGCACCATTTGAATGAGCCAGTAAAGAATTTAAGCGGCGGGCAGCGCAAAAGGGTAGCGCTTGCACAGGCGCTGATTGAATCGCAACTGCACGAAGGCAAATGCCTGCTGATATTGGATGAACCTACCAACCATTTGGATGTTGGCATGATTGAGTGGCTGGAAGATTTTTTAAGCGCTCAAAAAATTACGCTGCTGCTGGTAACGCACGACCGTTATTTTTTAGATGCTGTTTGTAACGAGATCATTGAAATTGATGAAGGCAAAGTGTTTGAATACAAAGGCAACTACGATTACTTTTTGGAACAGAAAAGCCTGCGCCAGGAAATGCAGGCCAGCGAATTGCAGAAGGATAAAAATATTTTCAGGAAAGAACTGGAATGGATGCGGAAGCAACCAAAGGCGAGGACGACAAAATCAAAATCGAGGCAGGATGCTTTTGCGGTGGTGGAAGAACGGGTGAGCCAGAAAAAAGAGGATGCAGAAGTGAGCTTGCAGGTGATGATGACGAGGCTGGGCGGCAAAGTGCTGGAGATGATCAAGATAAACAAAGCGTATGGGGATAAGGTTTTGATAAAAGGATTTGATTACACTTTTAAAAGAGGCGAACGCATTGGTATTGTTGGAAAGAACGGCGCCGGTAAATCTACTTTTTTAAAGATTGCTTTACAGCAGGAACCGCCGGACAGCGGCAAGATCAATCATGGTGATACCGTGGTTTTCGGCAACTTTAACCAGGAAGGTCTGCAATACAAAGAAGACAAAAGGGCAATAGAATATGTTAAAGATTTTGCAGAATTTTTTCCGTTGGCAGACGGCAGCAAAATAAGCGCCAGCCAGTTTATGGAGAAGTTTGGCTTTAATGCCGAACAGCAATACACACCATTGAGCAAACTGAGCGGTGGCGAAAAAAGAAGGCTGCATTTGCTGAGTGTGTTGTTTGTAAACCCTAATTTTTTAATACTGGATGAACCTACGAACGACCTTGACCTGCAGACGTTGAGAACACTGGAAGAATTTTTACTGGACTTTCCCGGTTGTATTTTAATTGTGAGCCATGACCGTTATTTTATGGACCGGTTGGTAGATCATTTATTTGCCTTTGAAGGCGATGGCATGATCAGGGATTTTCCGGGCAACTATACACAATACAGGGAGCAGTTAAAAAATAATACACTGGCAGGTTCTTTTATTCAGCAGAAAGAAGAACCGGTGGCAGAAGTAAAAGAAGTAAAGCCAGTTAATAACAATGCTTCTCAAAAGCTTTCTTTTAAAGAAAAAACAGAACTGCAGTCACTGGAAAAAGATATGCCTGCTTTGCAGAAAGAGAAAGAAGCATTGGAAACCAAGATGGGTGAAGGTAACCTGGGTTTTGAGGAATTGCAAAAAACAGCAGAAAGGATCAGCACCATTATTGAATTGCTGGATGAAAAAGAAATGCGGTGGCTGGAGTTGAGTGAGAAAGTATAGGTTAGTATGGTATACGTCTTTCACCCGGTGAGCCACT
>CAXTPJ010000508.1:0-3447 GCA_964245855.1 uncultured Ferruginibacter sp.
TACTTTTCCTTTCGTTTGCTTTTCAAATTATTTATACAGTAAATCTTTTATTCAGCTACTTTTGTCAAACAATTTTATTCTCTAACATTAAAAAAGCTAATCCCCCTTTAGGGGATAGGGGTTATGAAATTTTTTATAGATACAGCCAACCTGGCTCAGATAAAAGAAGCAAACGATTTAGGTATATTGGATGGTGTTACCACCAATCCATCTTTGATGGCCAAAGAAGGAATCAAAGGAGAAGCAGCCGTGATGGCGCATTACAAGACCATCTGCGAAATGGTTGACGGCGACATCAGTGCCGAAGTGGTATCTACCGATTTCGACGGTATCATTGCCGAAGGAAAAAAACTGGCGGCCATTCATCCGAATATCATTGTAAAAGTACCTATGATAAAAGAAGGCGTTAAAGCAATCAAGTGGTTTACAGAAAATGGTATCAAAACAAACTGCACACTGATCTTTTCTGCAGGCCAGGCAATATTGGCAGCAAAAGCAGGCGCCACCTACGTTTCACCGTTCATTGGCCGTATTGATGACACCGGTTGGGATGGCATGGAACTCATTCACCAATTGCGCCAGATATTTTCTGTACAGGGTTACAAGACAGAAATTTTAGCCGCCTCCATCCGCTATCCAAACCACATCATTAAATGTGCAGAAGCCGGCGCCGATGTTTGTACCTGTCCGTTGGATTCTATCCTTGGCTTATTGAAACATCCATTAACAGACAGTGGCCTTGCTAAGTTTTTAGAAGATGCAAAGAAATTTGCTTAATGATGTTTAAGCGATGATTGTATAAACGAAGAGGCTGTTTCAAAATAGGAGGCAGCCTCTTTTAATATAACCAGGAATACCATTTAATAGGTAATCTAAACCGGGAGACCCGCCAAAAAGGGTGGCTCACCGGGTTTAGATTGTACACAGTTTTTAAACAGCCGCTTTTATTTTAAGATTGCCTGTTTCGCTTCGTAGATTTATTTTTTGCTTCATTCATAATTTCAGCTTCTGTCTTCAAAGGCCCGTCGGGCAACTGTTTTATCCAGATGTCAAATGCTTTTTGTAAAGACGGGTTGTTTTTTACAACAACAGTAACAGCCACTTTTTTATCTGCAAAATTTCCATCGATCCATAAATTATTGCCCGAAAATTTTCCTGCCGAACTGGTAAACTGAAGCTGGCTGGTATCCAAAGGAATATACCTCCCGTTAGACAAACGCCCGTCAATATTAATGTAATTGTAAGTGCCTTTTTTTAAACTGTCGGTGTACAGGTTTACATGTATGCTTTCGATGGTTTGTGCGCCAGCAACCGCAGAAAAAAAGATAAAACAACAAAGTAACTTTTTTTTCAAAATTTGTTTTTTTATAAAGCCTCAATATTATGCCAAAGCAAACAGGTAAGTAGTTATAAAAATGCTAATTGGAAATACCAACCCGCTGCTGTATAAATTTTTGTTGTGTAACTTCTTTTAGCATAAACAGGGCTAAATCACCCGCAGTAATGCTGAAGGTGTTTGGCTCCGGCATATGATCGGCAGCAGTGGAAAATACACCCCCCGGTTCGCCGGCAATGATCATGGGCGGACAAACAAAGGTCCAGTCCAAATTGCTTTCTTTTAAAAACTGGTACCCCTTCAAATGCTCTTTCGATACTGCCACATATTCCGGTGGAAAATCTTCCCCATCCATCAATAACTTGCCTGTTGCATCGTCCAAAATTCCCATTCCTCCAATCCCAACAATGCGCTTAATACCTGCCTTTTCCATTTGCATAACAATATGCTTCATACCAAGGCTTCTTGTTTTATCGGTATCATCAGCAGCCCCGCCCAGCGCTGACAATACTGCATCGCAGCCTTTCATGGCGCTGTACAATTGGCCATCATCAAACATTGTCCCGGTTGTTAATTCCAGGTGTTCATTGTCGGGTAATGATTGTGCGTACACATTGCGCCCATAAGCCCGCACTTCATGCCCGTCGAGCAGTGCCTGCCTGATCAATTCTTTACCCATTAAACCCGTAGCGCCAAATATGATTAATTTCATCGTATGTGTTTTTGTAAATAATAATTATGAGACAAGCAGTAGATTTTCATGGCAGCATCGTTGTGTCACTCACTTGTACTATTGAATCTGCTGGCATCAACTTGCAATTGCTTTGCCAGCTTACCAATACAATTTAGCAAAAAAGTTTTTTTATTAAATTATTTGTGTCCATATTTGTGGCTCAAATGAAATCAATCAATACAAATATTCAAAACTGGTGGTGGCAATCAACTTGTTGATAGTGTCGCCATGCTCGTAATTTGTATACACATATTGAAGCCCCGACACTCGTGTTGGGGCTTTTTTAATGCTACACGTTGATTATAAGATTGATGTTGATTGAACAGATTTAAAATTTGAGAGTAATGAAAGAATATAAATACGCTGACATTACAAAAAAAGTTATTGGTGCAGCAATGAAAGTGCATGCCACTTTAGGGAATGGTTTTCAGGAAGTGATTTACCAGCGGGCATCGGAAATTGAAATGACAAAAACGCAATTAAGCTTTGCCAGGGAATTTTCAATGCCTATATTTTATGATTCAATCTTAACCGGAGAAAGAAGGGTAGATTTTCTTGACGAAGGGCTGATATGTGTCGAAGGAAGTATCGGAAGCGGTGCATTACGCCCAGGCAAGAAATTATCTCGAAGCATACAATATAGAAGTTGGATTGTTACTGAATTTCGGCACAGCTTCTCTTGAATACAAAAGGCTGGAGAACGCCAAATTCAAGCCAAAATCAATAGTCCAATGAATCAATTTAATCCTTTCAAATCATCGTTCAGACAATGAAAATATCCATTCAAACCACCTGCAAAAAAATGCTGGCAGATGTGTACACACCAGTTGGCATTTACCTCCGTTTAAGGGACCGCTTTCGTGATACCATCCTGCTCGAAAGCACCGATTTTCATGCCGGTGAAAACAGTTACTCTTTTATCGGCATCAATGCCATTGCGGGCATCGAGATCAGGAATAACAAAACCATCGAGTTTAAACTGCCAGCTCAACCGGCAGAAAAAATAGCGATTAAAAATCCAACAGAAGTGCCACAACATCTCTGGGACTTTATGCAGCGCTTCCAGATAACAGAAGCCGAAAAACCCATCAACGCAGCACAGGGTTTATTTGGCTACACCACCTACGATGCCGTACAATTTTTTGACACGATAAAACTTAAAACCGCAACTGAAAAAGCGAAAGCTGATAATTTATCAGAGTCCAAAAAAGTCTCCCTCACCGGGGGAGATTTAGAGGGGGCTTCCATCCCCCTCATGCGTTACCGCCTTTATCAATACGTCATCATCATCAATCATTTTAAAGATGAACTCTACATCTGCGAAAATCAAACTGCCGGTACACCAAGTGAAGTGGCCATCGTGGAAGGATTGATCAGG
>CAXTPJ010000509.1:0-3446 GCA_964245855.1 uncultured Ferruginibacter sp.
AAGATCAGCAGTGCAGGCATGACAGATACCCGCCGGGAAGTGGCGGTGTATTCAAGCGGCAAACTCAACATTGAAATGCAGGAATACATTGAAAGCCTTAACACCGTTTTCATCAGCGCAGAAAAAAAGGCCAACACAAAAAGCCTTCAAATGGGGGTTACCAAACTCGGTATTAAAGCCATTAAACAGGTACCCGTTCTTTTCGGCGAAGCCGATGTAATTAAAGTAGTACTTGCCCTGCCAGGTGTTACTTCTGTAGGCGAGGCCGCCAGCGGTTACAATGTACGGGGCGGTTCTACTGATCAAAACCTGATATTATTCAATGACGCCACCATTTATAACCCTTCTCACCTCTTCGGGTTTTTCTCTGCCTTTAACCCGGATGTAGTAAAAGGAATTGAGTTATACAAAAGCGCTATTCCTGAAAAATATGGTGGAAGGCTGGCCTCTGTATTAGACATCAGCATGAAAGAAGGCAATGCGAAGAAATGGAGCGGTGTAGGCGGCATCGGCCCACTAACGAGTAAGCTTACACTCGAAGGCCCGTTGAAAAAAGATAAGACAACGATCGTATTGGCAGCCCGTACAACCTACTCGAACTGGCTGTTGCGGAACTTGAAAGATGTGGCGTACAGCAACAGCAAAGCCAACTTCAACGATTTCAATGTGCACCTTACACACCAGGTAAATGCCAAGAATTCCTTGTACTTAACCGGTTATCTCAGCAACGATAATTTCGCTTTCAACAGCGATACGATGTATAAGTACAGTAACAAAAATATCAACCTGAAGTGGAAACATATTTTCAACAACAGCCTTAACGGTATATTGTCTGCCGGTATCGACAATTACAATTATTCTGTTACCAGCACTTCTGTTCCGGTGAATGCTTACAAGCTGGCCTTTGCCATCAGGCAAAATAATTTAAGGGCTCTTTTTAATTATACCCCCGACAATAAGCATGTCATCAATTTCGGATTAAGTTCTACTTTATATCAACTGGATCCGGGTTCTTATGAGCCTAAAGCGCCGCAATCACTGGTTACCAAAAATGTACTGGCAAGGGAACAGGCGCTGGAAAGTGCTTTGTTCATTGGCGATCAGTTCACCATCAGTTCAAAGTTTTCAATCAATGCCGGCCTCCGGTATTCCATGTTTAATTTGATGGGCGCCAAAGATGTGTACAATTATGCCGCTGGTGTACCCCGTACTGTTAACAGTATCACCGATACCGTTTCGTATGGTTCAGGGAAAAACATAAAAACATATTCCGGCCCGGAGATCAGGGCTTCTATGCGGTATGCCCTAACAGAAAACTCCTCCATCAAAGTAAGTTACAATACACTGTTGCAATACATTCACATGCTGTCAAATACTACGGCCATCTCTCCTACTGATATCTGGAAGTTGAGTGATAGTTATATCAAACCGCAAAAAGGACAGCAGGTTTCGCTGGGATTTTATCAAAACTTCAAATCCAATACAATTGAAACATCCATTGAAGTGTATTATAAGCAAACCAAGAACTTTTTGGATTATAAAAGCGGCGCCAGTTTGTTACTGAACAAGCATATTGAAACGGAACTGTTCTCTACTAAAGGAAGGGCTTATGGTGTTGAATTATTGATTAAGAAAAACAGCGGCCGCATCAATGGATGGATCAGTTATAGTTATTCCCGTACCAAATTAAAAATGGATGATCCACTGGCTGGTGAACTCATCAATAAAGGTGAATATTATCCTGCCAATTTTGATAAGCCGCACAATGTAAACCTTATCGGCAATTACCGTTTCTCTCACCGGTACAGCATTTCAGCCAATTTTGTTTACAGCACCGGCCGGCCGATCACTTTGCCCTTGGCAATCTTCAATATTGGCGGCGCCCCATCTTTACTGTATTCTCAACGAAACGAATACCGCATACCGGATTATATGCGTGCCGATTTTTCTGTTAACATTGATGGCAACCACCGGGTTAACCAGCGCATTCATAATTCCTGGTCGGTAGGCGTGTACAATTTAATGGCAAGACAAAATGCTTACTCTGTTTATTTTACCAATGAAAACGGGAAAGTAAACGGATACCAGTTATCTATTTTCGGAACAGCCATTCCTTTCATCACTTACAATTTTAGATTTTAAGGCCATGAAAAAATATTGCATCTATCTTTTTTTATTGTTGCTTACCGGCGCCTGCAGGAAAGCATACTTGCCGGCTGCCATCACCGCTGCCAATAATTACCTGGTGGTGGATGGCTTCATCAATGCCACACCCAATGCTGTCACCAGCTTTACATTGAGCCGCTCAAGGAATTTGGTTGATACGGTGGTAAACATTCCTGAACTCCTGGCGCAGGTTTCTATCGAAAGCAAAACGGGTAATACCTATTCTTTTAACCCGGTGAGCGATGGCGTTTATAACAGCCAGCCATTAAATCTTTCCGCTTCAGATGAATACCGCATTAAAATTTCAACGGCAGACAATCATGTGTACACTTCCGATTTTGTGCCGGTAAAAATATCACCCGATATTGACAGCATTACCTGGGAGCAAGACAGGGATGTAAAAATTTATGTGAATGCTCATGACCCGGCAAACAACACCCGTTATTACCGTTGGGATTATGTAGAAACCTGGGAATACCATGCACCTTTCGAAACCGTATGGGGCGTTAACGGCAATACCATTTATGCAGTTGATCTTAATACGCAGGGATATAAGTGCTGGGCCAATGTGAAGTCTTCTCACATAGTACTGGGCAACACCATTGCACTTAATGAAGATGTAGTGAGTAAACAATTATTGCAGACAATTATAAAAGATGATGAGCGCATTTCAGTAAAATACAGTATGCTGTTAAGCCAGTACGCCATTACAGATGAAGCTTATAAATACTGGCTCATCATTCAGCGCAATTCACAACAACTGGGTACGCTTTTCGATTTGCAGCCATCGCAATTGAAAGGAAATATTGTAAGCACTACTGACCCGAACGAACCGGTGATTGGTTTTATCGGTGCCAGCACCGCCCCAAGCAAAAGGCTTTTTATCAATAACCTGGAAGTCATCGATTGGATACCCGCTGCGTCAGGCGTAGGTTGCAACACACAAACCATTCCTGCAGACCCATTGAATTTCAGCCTGTACACTTATCCAGACCCATCGTATGCTCCCTATTATTTTACGGCCAGCGGCGCTTTGCTGGTGGTGGCAAAAAAAGAGTGCATTGATTGCCGGTTAAAAGGCGGCAGCAACCAGCGTCCTTCCTTTTGGTAAGATCAAAACCCAACAAACAATTACAAATGATATTGGCAAGAAAAATATGGAGCTGTTTTTTATTTTTGTTCATTGCGGTTACACATGCAATGGCGCAGGCTCCTGCAATAAGCGATCTCCGGAAACAATTTGAAACTTATCAGTCGAATCACCTGGCTGAAAAGATATT
>CAXTPJ010000510.1:0-3441 GCA_964245855.1 uncultured Ferruginibacter sp.
CAAGCCACCCAAAACCAAGTACAAGCATGCGTACTATTTTCATTCCCAAAAAGACAATGAGGACAAAATTTTATTTGCCAATGATGTTCAATAATATCTTTGAAGAAGTAGTGACAAAAAATAAAACATGCTCATTGGTGGCATTATTTTCATAGTACCTTAGGGACGATACATTGGTAGAAACAAGCAAAGGGTATAATCCAATGCCGTAGGCATGACAGAAATTTTTAAAACCTTCCGTGCCTACGGCACTTGATCTTTTATTCGTTGTTACTTTTACCAACCTTCTGCCTCTACGAGGCGTTTTAAAATGAATTCTATCGACGGGTACTATTATCAAAATAGTTACGAACTTTTACAATTGCTCCAGCAAACAGAAACAATATGGTTCTAAAACAAGCTGTTCTTCATCTGTGCCAACCGTATACATTTTTTCCTGCCAATGATCATACAATGCTGTTGGTGACGGGCCGTGCTGCTTAAAAGCCGCCCAGGATAAATAAGCAGTTTGGTTACTGAAATTAAATACGCCATACATTTTGGCTTCATCCAGCGTACGCAGGTAACCGGCAACGTGTGTGTTAAAAGGCGTAAGCCAGGTAAGGTTTTTATGATCTGCTACGGTGGCTATTTTTTTGCGAATGCTGATCAGTTTTTGTGTGCCGGAAAAAATGCGTTGTTCCAGCGTGCCCGCTTCCTCTATTCTTTTATTTTTTCCCCAATCAATGACCGGGCGGTGCATCCAGCGGTTATCGTAACTTTTCCCGGGATCATTCAAATAAGAATAATCATTGGTGTAACCGGCTTCGTCTCCATAGAACAACATGGGTACGCCGCCAAGAAAAAAACTATGTGCCTGCATCAGTAATATTTTTCTTACCGACAATTCAATCGCATGATCATCCTGTGCATTAAGTGAACTTTCTAATCCGCACAAAGAAGCCAGGGAACCGCTGATACGGGCATCCTGAGTTTTAGGATTTACAGAAAACAAAGCACCGGTTGCAGGCGAGCCAGGTGTGGCACCAGAATAATAATCTTTTAAATAACGGCGGTGTTCGTAGGGATCAAAACCGGCATACTGTATCATATAATCATCATACCCCAGGCCAATATCATCATGGCAACGGGTATAAGTGATCCAGGTGGTACCAAAAGGTTTTTGTAAAATTTCATGCTGGGCAGCCAGCATTACTTTAGTATCGCCGGTAGCCAGTGCATCCCATTGCAATGCCATGTGGGTAGCGTTGTATGCAAAGTCGCACTCTTTGGCCGTGTACAAACCGGTACCGAAATATCTCATGATCTCTTTAGGCGCTACAATGGCTTCGCCCAGCAGTGCCATACCAGGAGCGGCTACCTGCACACATTGTTTTATTAATCGTAATAAAGTATGTGCCTGTGGTAAATTTTGGCAGGTGGTTCCTAACTGTTTCCAGATAAAGGCTGGTGCATCAATGCGCAAAATATCAACACCCAAATTGGCATAGAATAAAATGTTATCCAACATATCAACCAGCACTGCTGGATTGGTATAATTCAAATCCCATTGATAACTGTGAAACACAGACATCACCCATTTTTGTGCATCTTCATCCCAGGTGAAATTGCCGGGTGAACTTTCAGGAAAAATTTCCGGCATGGTTGCATCGTATTGATCAGGCAAACTCCTGTTGTCAAACATATAGAAATAGTCCTGGTATTTTTTATCGCCTTTCCTGGCCTTCTCTGCCCATTCATGTTTGTACGAAGTATGGTTCAGCACAATATCAATCATGAGGTACATTTTTTCTGCACTCATTTTCTTCTGCAGTTTTTTAAAGTCGGCCAGTGTACCGAAACGTTCATCTACTTTTCTAAAATCGGATACCGCATAACCGCCATCGCTTTCCCCTTCGGGGCTTTGCATTACCGGCATCAGGTGCAAAAAGTTAACGCCCAGTTTTTTGAAATAGTTCAGTGTCTTTTCCAGGCTTTTTATGCTGCCGCAGAAACGGTCAACATACAAACTCATCCCTACGATCTCATTGCTTAAAAACCAATTGCCCTGCTGCTCCTTTGTTTCGTCCAGTTTGGTCAGTGTGGCTGATCTTTTTAAATAGCCATCCACAATCACTTGTATGAGTTCGGTGAACGATGCTTCTACTTTTGGATGATGCTGGTACAACTCATGGTACAGCGAATAAATGGAACTGGTGTTAGCAACAAACCTCGTATAAAAAAGATTGTCCTTACCTGCAATGTCAATTTTATTTTTTTGCAGGATGCTGTTGATGAGCTGGTGTAGTTGTGGGTTATACATGGGCGGTTGTTTTTTATCACGCAAAGACGCAGAAAAGCCAAGAAGCAAAGGAAAGTCTTAGATGTTTATTTTCTGTAATCATGCCTTAATTAAAGATCGAATTGTTCAAATGTTTAAATGCTTCCATAGCCCCCAAATACTCACAGGTTCTTGCCCCGGCTTTATTGGCATTGGCAATGATCGTTTCCCATTGTTCCTGCGAAGCAGGTGCTGTTGTTTTATCCCTGCTTAACTGGTACAACACAGCTCCTACAAATGCATCGCCTGCACCAGTTGTATCAACCGGCTTTACCGGTATACTTGGAATAATGGTTGTTGAATGATTGTATCCCAGCAATGTCCCTTCTTTGCCCAAAGTAATGGTAAATACCGCAGTTGTTTTTTCAAGCAAAGCGGCAGTAGCAGCTTCCAGTGTATTGGTTCCTGTTAGCAACATCGCTTCTTCATCACTTACCTTAAAAAAACTGCAGTGCTGCAAAAAATACCAGCTTTGATCAATAAAGGTTTTGGTATTGTTCTTAAACAACAAGTGGCGATAATTAGGATCAAAACTGATGAAGATATTTTTCACCATTGCTTCCTGCAATAAATTTTTGTATGCAGCCTGCAACGGACCCGGTAAAAAACCAGTTGCAGAACCAAAGTGAATGACAGACACTTCACTTAGATCAATGTTCTGTATATCGGCTTCACTCAACTGTCCATCGGCACCACGACTAAAAACAAAATCCCTCTCTCCGTCTTCCATCAAACTTACAAATGCCAGCGTGGTGAAATGTGTTGCATCCTGCAGCATCCATTTGGTGTTTACACCAAAGCCATTCATTTCATCAATGAGCTGGTGGCCAAAAGGATCGGCACCTACTTTTGCCGCCATCATTACATCGCCGCCCAGGGCAGCAATAGCGGCGGCAACGTTCAAAGGAGCGCCGCCCGTTTTCTTTAAAAAATTACTTCCTTCCGCCAATGACTTTCCTTTATCGGTACAAATCATATCCATTAAAGCTTCTCCTATGCAAAGTATTTTACTCATGCTGTAAGTTTTATAGAATGGTCGTTAAGTTCATATACAAAGTGTTATTACGGCCTCGAATAAAAAGTGCTATAAATTTTTCGCATTAGCCGTTAAAAAATCAAGG
>CAXTPJ010000511.1:0-3440 GCA_964245855.1 uncultured Ferruginibacter sp.
TTTGCCGGATTGACCAAATGAAATACCCGAAAAAAATATCAAAGCAATGATGGTAAGAATGTTCCTGTTCATAAAAATGTTTTTTAGTAAAAAAATGATTGCACTGCTAAAGTCGCTTACAACAATTACTATTTTTTACTAAAGGGATATCTTACCCGGTTTCAGGGAAATTTTCGGCATTGGGCGTTCCCAGGTACAAATCAATTTTTTCCAACGCTTTTGTTTTGTAGGTATCACTGGGTTTAAAACTAAGTTCACCGATAAAATAGATGGTTCCGGTTTTGTTTCTGCCGGTAACTTCCGACAGGTTAATGATGGTGCTTTGATCTACCCTGATGAATTGTGCCGGTAGTTTTTGTTCCAGTTCATTCAGGCTGCCACGCAGCATATAAGCCTTTTTGATTTCGTGGCTATGCATCAGGATATTGTTGTTGCCTGTTCCGGCAATTTTATTGTTATAGCTTTCTATAAAAACAATGTCGTGCCACTTTAAAAACTTTTCAACTTCTATCGGGTCATCCGTTTCTATAGCAATAACCCGCTGCCGGTTTGCATCCTGGCTGATATCCATTTCTTTTACCCGGAAGAAACTACCCAGTGTTTTCTTTTTTTGTATCGCCTGGTGCCGTGGCAACACCAATTGTACGGTAGCCCAAAGTTGTTTGGTATCTACCGGCTTTTCTATTTTAATAACAAAGCCATCGCTGCCGGTTTGCCGCACCCTGTCAAGGTTTTCGTAGTTATCGTTTCCTGTTAAATAGATAACGGGAATTTCATAGTGTTTCCTTATAAAAGAACCCAGTTCAATGCCATCTTTTTTTCCTTTGATGTTGATGTCGAGTATAGCAAAATCAGGTTCAAACTGTTTTAATAATTTGCAGGCGTCGTCGTAATTATCTACTGCACGTTCATCTTCAAAACCCGCAATATCAAAGCCTTTGGATTTAAAAAATTCAACCAGTTGTTGATACAGGATAAATTCATCTTCTACCAGCAATACTTTCCGCTTTCCGCTCATTAAACTTATTATTCAGGATTAAAAAATTGTTCAAATTTTATGCAGTTGCAGGAAAAGACATTTTAAAAACTGTACCGTTTTCATTACTGAAAATGCCATTTCCACCAAGTTCATGGGTAAGCCCTTTTATCAGTTTCATACCATAGCCCTTGCTCTTTGCTATGTCTATCCCGGCACCATTATCTTTTACTACCAGGCTTATTTCTTCATTATTTCCAGGCCTGATCTCTACTGCTATATTCCCGTTCTCTTTTCCGACAAAAGCATATTTATAAGCATTTGTTACCAGTTCATTGATGATTAGCCCAAGTTTTTCTGCTACCGGTTGTTCTACCTCACCTGTAGCATTTACCGATAACTGAACCGGGTGTTCTTCTTGCTCAAAAGTGTTACTGATTGCTTTGCATAACTCATTCACATAATCATGAAGGGATATTTTGCCTGTGGCCGCTGTTTGGCTATACAGGTGCTTGTGTAGTAATTCTATGCTTTTAATGCGGCTTTTTAATGTAGAAAGCGGAATATCGTCGGTAACATTTTTTGAAGCTACTTCAACCAACCGGTTGATAACACCAAGATTGTTTTTTACCCGGTGATGAATTTCATTTTGCAATAATTCTATTTTTTGTCTTGCCAAATCTGCCTTCTTTCTACTTTTATATTGCAGCCAAAATCCTGCAGCAAGCAATACGCACAACCCTGCAATAAACCATATTATTATTGCCTTGTTGTTGGCCTCCTGCTTAGCCAATAAATTATTTTTCTTTTCAATGGTAAGACTGTCTGTTATCAACTTTGTTTTATAGCGTGTTTCCACATTTAATAGTTGCTGATTAAATTCATTCGACCTGGTAATATTTTCAGATGGGTTGAAACTTGCATTGGTGAGTGAAATGGAATCCAGCGCAATAATATCGGATAAAGTATGGCCATTCAATTGCTTTTTTAATTTATCTACCCCGCCGGGCGAATACATTACAGACAATAACCTGATGGCATTGGTATCCGTAATTTTGTTCCGGCTAATATTCTCTTTAAGTTCATTCATTATTACCGCCTGTTCCCTTTCTTTTACTATCCGTTCTGCATAACTCATATCTAAAGAGTCAGCAGATTTATTGCTTTTTTGTTTGCGTTTCAGTATCGCCCAATAACGCATATTGTCGGTTACCTTATCTGTAAAGTTGTTCTTACTGGCCATTGCAGCAGCTTTGGCAAAATATGATTCCGCTTTTTTGAAATCATTCATTTCTGTGTAATACTGTCCCCAAAAAGTGTAGTTTGATGCCAACCCATATTCATATTGAACGCCAGTCAATATTTTCTCTGCTTCCGTACCATTGGCAAAGGCAATATCAAATTGTTTTAACAGCAGGTAAGTTGAAGCAATCTCTGTAGTTATCATCCCTGTCTGCGGATCATTGTTATGAACTGCAAACACTTTTTTTGCCTCAGTAAAATGTTCCAGTGCTTTATTGAAGTTTCCATTCAATTGGTAGCTCTGTCCCAGTATTGACAGGCTTTCGCCCAGGGTCTGTAACATATTTTGTTTCCTGAAATAGTCGATTGCCCCAAACAGTATCTCTGGCACTTTTTCTGTTTTTCCAACAGCTACCAGAGACTTGGCATAACCACTTCGTGTTTCAGCAACCAGTTTTTGATCGCCCATACTTTCGGCTATTGCAAGTGCTTTTTCAAAGTAAGGAACTGCTTTGCTGTATTGGTATTGATTTGCATAAAACCATCCAAACCTGTTTGGCATTGTAAGGGATGTTATTTAGCTTATTGGCAGATTGTTCTGCTGCTAAAAGATATGGCAATGCTTTTCCCGGCATCTCTGCATCCATATAATCAGAGGCAAAATCCATTTCAATTAATAATACGGCCAGTGGAGAAAATGTTTTAGCAGATTGCATGGCCAACGAATCGTAATAAAAAACTTTTTGATAATTCCTGGTTTTCCGGCCGCACCTCGCTAAAGCCCTGTAGCCGGTCACTATTTTATCAGGCAAATTGCCAGATTTAGCAACGGCAAGAATTTGTTCGGCATAATGTTCCGATTTAATTATATCAGTTTTATATGTTTCATTGTGCAGTTGTATATATATAATTACTTTGTCACTATCGTGTGGTACAACCGCTAATTTTTCCAGTAAACCAGTTTCATTTTGTGCCGGTAATTGTATAAATACCAGGCTGAAGAAAAGGACGTACCCAAATTTTAATAACAGGATGTTGGCTGTTTTATTATCGATCATAAGGTCAAACAGGTTGAAATATAAATATATGTTTTTTGTTGAATAAAAAAACAAACACATATTTTTATTTGCCTGAAATGGAAAGCAAATGCTTAAAAATTGAAGGGTAAACTGTTTTGTACCGTTATGATATGTTTTTGTGCAGATACGAATCTTCCAACAGG
>CAXTPJ010000512.1:0-3434 GCA_964245855.1 uncultured Ferruginibacter sp.
TGAGATAAACCTACATCATGTATCACATCCTGTGCATTAATTACAAACTTTACAGCTTTGTTTACCGGCAAGTGCATGGTACTGGCAACATGAATATCATCTTTGCTGGCTTCGTCTGTAAAATCAACACCCAAACCGTTAGCGCCCTTGGTCAATTTATAATTCTTTTTTCCCAATACTTTATCCGGACCAGGGTAACGGAACTCCCATCCAAACTGGTGGCCGGTAACTTCAACAATAACCGCATCTTTTGGGGCTTCACCTGTCATTTTAAACCAGCTTTTTAAACCAAACACTACCAATACAGTAAGAAAGATGGCTGGTACGGTTGTCCAGATCAACTCTAACTTGGTATTGTGAGGGAAATAATAAGCTTTACGGTCATCTTTTTCCTGGTACTTAAATGCAAACCAGAAAAGTAATACCTGGGTTAGTACAAATACAACACCGGTTACAGCGATGGTGATGTACAACATTTTATCAATTTGCTGTCCATGCTCAGATGCTGCTCCCTGTACAAACAGTGTTTTATGATAGTACATATCATTACACCACCAAACTCCAACGAGGCCTAAAACCAAAAAGGCAACCAGCAGGAAAGCATTGATCTTATTATTTTGTTTACGGGCCTTTTCTTCCCCTTTCAAAACACTTACATATTCACTTGCCTTGGCAATTTGAAAAATGACTATAAAAATCATTATTACAATCGCTATCAACAAAATCTCTGTCATATTATAAAATTTTTGCCCCAACTCCTTAAGGAGCTTTGAATACTAATTATTTTAAGTGCTCTTTTCTTTTAATCTTTAAAATACAAGTTTTCCAAAATGCTGTACCAATCTTTTAGGTATGGTGAATCATACTTTCTTTCAGGAACGGATGATTTTTTGCCGTTAATGGATGAGCAGTTAAATAAGCTCCAACTCTCCACATGATTACACCTACAAACAGTACACCTATTCCATATTCAAAGAAACCCAATTGTGCATCTTCCTGCAACGGACCCGGCATAACCATTTGCCAGAAATCGATCCAGTGACCGAAGATGATCAGGATGGCCATAAAAACCAGCAAAGTGTAATTTCTTTTAGCAGCTTTCTTCATTAAAATCAACAACGGACATACAAAGTTCAATATCAGGTTAAGGAAGAAAATACCACGGAATGGACCTAATACCCTTATTTTAAAGTAACCTGTTTCTTCCGGAAGATTGGCGTACCAGATCAACATATACTGAGAGAACCATAAATAAGTCCAGAATACAGAGAAGGCAAACATGAATTTACCGACATCATGAATATGCTCTTCTGTAACAAATTCCAGTTGGCCACGATTTTTTAAGAATACAGTGAACAATGCTATCAAAGACATACCTGAAACAAAAGAACTCGCAAAAGTGTACCAGCTAAACATGGTGCTGTACCAATGGGCATCAATACTCATGATCCACAACCATGGAATAGTTGATCCTACAGATAAACCAAATACAACAATGAACAACGCTGCATACAGAATATTCTTCTTGATCCATTTATCACCGGTTTCAAAATCCATTGTACCTGCCTTATCACTCTCCAAACTCAGGGAACGTAATTTTTGTCCTAATGCCCACCAAAGAAAAATAGTGATAGCGCTAAAAACAGAATAGAAAACAGGATTTAAAAAGCCTTTTTTACCATTCAATATTTTATCATGTGCTACGGTATCTTTATTAACCCAGTGATAAATATCATCTCTTCCACCCCAAACAATAGCCATTAAAATTAAAAAAGCAATAACCCCTAAAACCGGCACCACGCTTGAAATAGCTTCCGGTACACGCCTTAATGCTACCTGCCATCCACCCATTGCCAGTGTAGTAACACCAATAAAGAACATGCTTGCATTTACTACCAGCAACCAAAAAGTACAATTCTGCAACAGTACGGCCCAAAACCTGGTGCTGTCATCATGATGCCCATGCGCCGGGTGTGTAAAAGGATGATAAGCGAAAATGCCGTATACCAAAGCAAGAACACCAACAACTATAAGGCCGATTGTCCATTTCTTATAACTAGCAGGTAATTCAAATGACTGATTCATCTAATCTTTATTTTGAGTGACTATTCTTATTTTCCGGTTTTTGCTGTTGCGGTAGTGTCTTTTGGTGCAGCAGCAGTTCCTGTTGCAGCCGGTGCCGCAGCCGCTTCAGGTTTTGGTTGCAATGTGCGGATGTATTGCACAATCATCCAGCGTTGTTTCCTGCTTAACTGAGAAGCATAACTTCCCATATTATTTTTACCATAATTAATAGAATGAAACATGGTGCCGTCTGCCATTGCTACATAAGCCGGTGCAGTAAGATTGGCCACACCACCCACTTTACCTGAGGTTGCCAAAGGTCCGTTGGCCGCACCGGTAGCACCATGACAAATAGCACAGTTGATATTAAACAACCTGGAAGCTTCAGCGCTGTCATGTTTGCTTAATGGCGGCAAAGGATTTTTAACCTCTGCACTTAATTTGTACCCATTGGAATCATTTGGCAATATGTATGGAAACAATTCACCAATTGCAATGGTACCATCTACTGGCTTGCTGTTGTAAAATATTTCACGGCCAGCTTTGTTACGGTCAGTTGTAAAAACCGTATCGTTCAGTTGAGCATAAGTTTCCAATGCCCGGCTGTAAGTCATATCCGGCATATATATTTTACCCGGCTTCTGTGCACTATCGCAACTGGCAATAGTAATAACCGAAGCGAACAGTACAATAGCGGTTAAAAAATTAAGTTGTTTCATTTATCAATTATCAGTTAAGTAATTATCAATTAATATCCTTTCTCAAGTTCCCTGTATAATTTTTGTTCCTTGTCATACCTTCCAAGCCACCAGCCGCTTTCAGCAACCTGAACATTGATCTCCTGGGCGCCTGCATTTTGTAAAAAGGATTGTACCTCTGCATCATTTGTTTTATCAGTGCATTCAATTACCATCACAAAAAGATCATCGGTAGCCCTTGGGTGAAAGTGATGCTTTTTAATAAAAGGGGATAACTGGCAGAGGTAACAAAATGTAAGCACCATACCAACGGCTGCAAATAAAACGGTTAACTCAAAAGTAATCGGTATCCAGGCCGGTAAAGCAAAGTGCGGTTTACCACCCACATTCAAAGGCCAGTCTTTAGTAAAGATCCAGCTAATGCAGGTAAGCGCTGTTGTTGTTCCGGTAATACCATAAATAAAACCGGCAGTGTGCAGGCTGGTTTCTCTCAAACCCAATGCATGGTCCAAGCCATGGATTGGGAAAGGCGTGTAAACGTCGTGGATTTTGTAACCGGCTTTGCGTACTTTTTTAACTGCCGGAAACAGCACCGCTTCGTCATCAAAACTACCAACAACAAATTTTTTCATTCCTCCAGCCATAATAGAATATTTATTAATTACGATGCCT
>CAXTPJ010000513.1:0-3433 GCA_964245855.1 uncultured Ferruginibacter sp.
AATGAGTTTTGGAAAGGGATAGTTCAGTAGGAAAGAGCAAATATGCAAATGAGCAAATGTGCAAATCAATACAAATGAGTAAAGAAGGCAATGTGCAAATAAGGAAAATGCACAAATTGTAAAAGTCAGTATTTTGTATAAATTGATTTGTAAGTGAAAGGTGCATGAAAGATGTTATTACACCAAACAATCCAACAATCCAACAATTCAACAGTTCAACAATCCAACAATTTAGCAATCTAACAATACAACAATCTAACAATCCAGCAAACTAATATGAAATTTTTTATCTCCATCGTTTTAATCGCCCTGCTCAGTCTTGCAGCCTGTTTGTATATGCCCTGGTGGAGCATAGCTGTGGTAGCGTTTATTGTAGCGGTTGCCATTCCTTTAAAACCTGCTGCGGCTTTTTTGGCGGGGTTTATTGCCTTGTTTTTATTATGGGGAACTTTATCGTGGTACATCAGCAGCAACAATGAACATTTGCTGGCGCATAAAATTTCTTTGCTGTTATTAAAGATGGACAATGTTTCTCTCCTCGTAGGTATTACAGCACTCATCGGTGCATTGGTGGCAGGCTTTGCATCTTTGTCTGGTAGTTTTGTAAGAAGAGCATAAGTGAAATTTTTTCAATGCAACCGCCGCCAGGTTTTAACCGCTGGCGGGGTTTGCTATTTAAAAACAAAACTGCTGCTAACAGTATAATTTTCAACCACTCATAAAGCCTTTCACGGTTTGCTAACAAAATCAGCCTTATTTTCGCCGATAGTTAACACTATTTATGAGAAAATTTCTACTACTGCTTTGTATCGTTTCGTCACTTCATTTATCAGCACAAAAAATACAGGGTACGGTATTCAATGATAAAGGCGATCTGTTGCCTTATTCATCTGTAACCATCAAAGGCACTACCATCGGCGCCAGCGCCAATAACAGGGCCAGGTATGCCATTACGGTAACGCCGGGAACATACATAGTCGTTTGTCAGCACATTGGTTATACCACCCAGGAAAAAAAGGTTACAGTGAACAGTTTGGATGAAGAAGTAGTATTTACTCTATCTGAACAAAAACTCGAACTGAAAGAAGTAGTTGTAAAAGCAGGGGGCGAAGACCCTGCCTACGAGATCATCCGCCAGGCAATAAAAAAACGCCCTGAATACAACAAAGAAGTAAATGCCTTTACCTGCGACCTGTACACAAAAGACATGATCAAGCTGCGCCGGATGCCCACTAAAATTTTCGGACAAAAAGTACCGGAAGAAGACAGGAAAGACATGGGGTTAGATACAACCGGCGCCGGCATCGTTTATTTGTCCGAATCTATTGCAAAGGCTTCCGCACAAAGTCCCGGCAAGTTTAAACTGGAAGTAAAAAGCAGCCGGGTAAGCGGCAGTGATGGGTTTGGTTTTTCTTTCCCAACATTTATTAGTTTGTATCAAAACAACGTGACCATCTTTACGCAAAAACTAAATCCCCGTGGTTTTATTTCGCCTATTTCAGATAATGCGTTGAACTATTATCAATACAAATACCTCGGCAGTTTTTGGGAAGATGGTAAAGAGGTAAACAGCATACGGGTAACACCCCGCAGGCAGTACGAGCCACTGTTTTCGGGCATCATCAACATCAGTGAAAACGACTGGCGTATTTTCAGTCTTGACCTGACGCTCACTAAAAAATCGCAACTGGAAATTTTGGATACACTGCAGATCACTCAGTTTCATGTGCCGGTTAACAAAGATACCTGGAGAGTAAAAGACCAGTTGATCCATTTCAACTTCAACATGTTTGGCATAGATGCGGTGGGCAATTTTGTGAATGTATATTCTAATTATAATCTGCAACCGGTTTTTGCAAAAGGTTTTTTTGATAATGTGGTAATGAAATATGATACCGGTGTAAACAAAAGACCAAAGGCTTACTGGGATACCATCCGGCCAGTGCCTTTAGAGAAAGAAGAAGCACAGGATTATGTTGTAAAAGACAGTCTTTTCCAGGTACATAAAGATTCTGCCAAAAGCCAGTTAACGGCTGATGTGTTGAATGCCAAACAGGGAAAGATCAATCCATTTGATATATTCTGGTCGGGCATCAGCAGAACACATTATACAAAAGAAGGCTCGTCTACCTGGTCGGTAGATGGTTTAATAAAAGGGCTGGAATACAACCCTGCAGAGGGTTTGGTGGTGAATGCAAGCGGCGCTTATACAAAGTATCTAAAAAATTCAAAAACCAATTTAACTGTCCGCCCTAACCTGCGCTATGGCTTTAGTAACGGACATTTGAATGGCTGGGTTCAGGTTGATTTGAGAACAAGGGATACGGAAGCAGAGGGGAAATTGAAACGCCAAAACTGGAGTTTTGCCGCAGGCAGCAGGGTTACGCAGTTCAACAGGGAAAGCCCTATCCAGCCATTGATCAACAGTATCAGTACTTTATTGTATGGCGATAATTACATGAAGACGTATGAAAATGTTTTTGGTGCCGCTGGTTTTACCAAGCGCTATGAAAATGGGTTACGCTTAAGTTTAAATGCCTTGTACGAAGACAGGAAACCGATCAACAACACTACCACTTTTACCCTGTTTAAAAAAGACAGTGTAAACATTACCCCCAATTATCCATACGACCGTATCAATGCCCAATTCAACCGCCACCAGGCTTTGCTGGTAAGCATTGACGTTAGTTTTAAACCGGGCCAAAAATATATACAGTTTCCCGACAGCAAAATGCCGCTGGGTTCAAAATATCCAACATTCAGTTTTAATTATACCAAAGGTATCAGCGGTGTTTTTGGCAGCGATGTCAACTTTGATAAATGGAAGTTTACCGTACATGATGACCTTAATTTTAAAATTGCCGGTTCAACCAGGTACCGCATTGGCGTAGGTGGTTTCCTCAACAGCAAATCTGTTTATATACAGGATTACCAGCACTTTAATGGTAACTTAACGGTAGCTGCAAGTGAGTATGTCAACAGTTTTCAAATGGTGAGTTATTATGCCAACAGTACCACTGCATCGTTTTATGTGCTGGGTCACCTGGAGCATCATTTCAATGGGTTGCTCACCAATAAAATCCCTTATTTCCGGCGGCTCAACTGGTACCTGGTGGCGGGTTCCAATACTTTTTTTGTAAATGAAAACAACAACCATGTCGAGCTTTTCTTCGGCATAGAAAACATCCTGAAATTGCTCAGGGTAGATGTGGTATCCGGGTTTAATAACGGGTATTACAACAGCACTGCTATAAGGATTGGTTTCGGGGGCCTCATCGGCAGCAACATGAGCATCAATGGCAAAGGCGGCGGAATGTCTTTTAGCTTTTAGAATGTTGCTCCCGGCACTTGAATTTTATGGCAGCATCGTTGCGTCGCACTCTTGTGCTGCATACCAAAGGGCAGCAAGGGAGAACTATTCTGCAAAACGGGT
>CAXTPJ010000514.1:0-3430 GCA_964245855.1 uncultured Ferruginibacter sp.
ATTTTTTCAATATCCAACTTCGTTGTCTACCGAACCAAAAGAGGCGACTAACCCGGTTACTGGTTTAAACTAAAACCAATGTGCAAAGTGTAATTTTTGCAGTGATTATTTTGTTGGTTATTGAGTGATAATATTTTTTGTTACCAGCTTTAGTAATTCTAATCATCATCGTTGTGTCACTCTCTTATACTTTAGTTTATTATGGCGACCTTATCTGTGCAGTATTTCTCGAACGTTGCTTTCTTTGTCACCAGTTACTGGATAAGGTGCCTTTTTTGGTTCGGTGGTGCCGGAGGCAACATTCAAAAAATGCGAAGCAAATTTTTTGAAAGAAGCAAAAACAGCACCGTTCCAGTAACGCAGCCCGCCGGCTGTGGAAGCAAATGCAATGATTTTAAAAGAGGAAAGTGAAAACTCAGTTCACCCCAACATTCACATGCAACACACTATCCGCTGAAATTGGCTGCGGTGTAATGATCGCTCCATCTCTCAACCGCTGAATGCCACTGTACACAATGGTTTCGCCGCTATTCAATCCTTTGCTGATCAAATAATTGTTGCCGCTTTTTCCGCTTACATTGATCTGTTTGCTCACTACTTTGTTGCTGTCGCCCAATGCAAAAACAAAAACCTTGTCCTGCATTTCAAAAGTAGATTCCTGTGGTATCATCAACTGATTTTGATGAACCGATGGGATGCGGATTTTACCGGTGATACCGGAGCGCAATTGTTTCTCGGAGTTGGGAAACAACACACGAAAACTGATGGTGCCGGAACTGCGGTCGAACTGCCCTTGTACCAGTTCAATTTTGCCCTGGCTTTTGTAAATGCTGTTGTCAGGTAATTGCAGATCAACGGCTGGTATCTGGCGGATCTTTTCTTCTGTACTCTTGCCTTCAAAGCCGGCAATAAAACCCAAAAAATCTGCTTCGCTCATAGAAAAGTAAGCATGTACATTGTTAACGTCTGATAAAACCGTTAACGGTAAGGCTTCTCCTTTACCAATCAGGCTGCCCTGTTTAAAAGGGATGTGGCCGATATAGCCACTAACCGGCGCCGTTATCAGCGTGTAACCAACGGTAATTTCTGCGCTGCCTTTGCTGCTGATGGCCTGGGCATGACTTGCTTTGGCGGCATCCAAATTTGCTTTGGCAGTTTTTAATTGCACATCCGAAATCACTTTGTTATCAACCAGTGGTTTCAAGCGATCAACTTCTACCTGTGCTTTTTCAATGGCAGCGCTGGCAGCCTGTACCGATGCAGAAGCGTTGTTGCTGGCTTCATTATATTCTTTGCTGTTGATGCGGAACAATGGTTGTCCTGCAGTAACATAAGCGCCTTCTTCAACAAAGATCTTTTCTAAATAACCGCTTACCTGCGGGCGGATATCTACATTGGTGGTGCCTTCAATAGAAGCCGGGTATTCGAGCCAGGTAGTAGCGTTGCCGCTGTTAACTTTTATCACCGGTAAAGATGGTGGCGGCGGAGCCGGGTTCATGGCCTGTCCTGCACAGGCTGCCAGGAATAAAATTCCTATGTAAAGGATGAATGGTGTTAGCTTGTTCATAACTAGATTAAATTGTTTAACAGTGTTAAGTAATTGGTTTTAAAAAAACAGATTTTCTTTTGATCTGTCGGGGTAGCAATAGCAGCTATAACTGTTGGTATTGCTGCAGTAAAAAATGCGTGGTTTCAGAAGTATTGGAAGGATGTTTAATGGGGTTAAATCAAGGTCCGTGCTGTTGGTGTTTGTTAAATCGTATCATCGTTGTATTATTTAAACGTTATTAAATTGTTTAACAGTGTTAACCTTGTTGCAAAAAAAATTGCTGCCTACACTGTTTCTGTTTCTACCCGTGCTACTTTCAGTGAATTAATAATACCTGAAATAGCATCTTTTAATACCTGCCTGTTTATTTCCTCTGAAGCCTGTTGGCGGGTCAGGTTGATAGAGATCAAACCATGCACTACAGACCAGAAAGTATAATACTTTGTACAGATATAATCTTCGGTCCTGTTTTCTTCTGGAATGATCTCTGTGATCTTGTCCCACAACATATTGGAAGGCCCTTTTATATCCGGACAGGAATTTTCCATTACGCAACAGTTGGCTTCAACGCCATACATTACCTGGTACAATTCCTTTTCGGCAAAAGCAAAGTTCCAATAGGCCATCCACATAGCTTCCAGTTGCTTTTCCGGGTCAGTGAATTTTTCGCTTGCTTCTTTCATCTGCGCCGCCAATTTCACAAAACCCATACGGGTCAATTCATTTAATATAGCGTCTTTGTTGGCGAAGTATTCATAAATGATCGGAGCGGTATATTCAATCTTATCTGCAATTTTCCGCATACTCAATGCCTGCCAACCTTCTTCCTTTACAATATCAATTGATGCCGCCAGGATGTTGCACCTGGTGTCATCTTTCAATCGTTGTATTCTTTCTTTACTGGCCATTTTGTTTGTTCTCCTTACAGCGGTTAAATAATCTAACACTGTTAAACAAAGGTAGTATTGTTTTGCTGAGACTGCCAAATGTTTTCTTTAAAAAGTTTTGTTAAGGGTTTAATCCAGGCGTAGGACCAGGCATTTTAAATAATTAAAATGAGAAATAATTTTGTTGACAAGCAGTTGATTTTCATGGCGGCATCGTTGTGTCACTCACTTGTGCGGTAGATTTTTATGGCAGCTTTTTGGGCAACAAAAATTAAAATTTTCGACATGCTGTGATAAGCCATTGACGATTTTTTTTAACAATTGACGGGGCTGAGAACCGCCGTCAGGGTTCGCACGCAGTCTCCCGTCAGTGGTTGAAACCCTGACGGCGGATAACAGAATGGTTTCCTTTTTCAGCAGGCTAAATCCTGTTGTAATAAATTAATTAAACCTTAACAGCCTTTATCGTAATCACTTTATAAAAGTAACATATCAACTAATATAAATACCCCTGACATAGGGCTGTCATAACATCATTTTATCTTTGAACAAAGAAAAATAGTTTGCGATGCCTGCAACAGAAAAAAATAAAGGTGTTGAAACATTTTATGCCAAAACACGCCTGCAATGGCGCAAGTGGCTGGAGAAGAATCACCAAAAGAAAACCGAGGTATGTCTTATCCTTTACAACAAAGGAAGCGAAGTAAAATCGGTTGGATATGCTGAAGCAGTAAATGAAGCGTTGTGTTTTGGCTGGATTGATTCATGGACCAACAAACGGAATGAAGAAAGCCGGTACCAGCGTTTTTCGCCCCGCAAGGCAACCAGCAACTGGAGCAACTCCAACAGGGAAAGAGTAGCCCGGATGATTGCTGAAGGTTGATGACAGAACACGGGCAACGCATGATCGACATGGCGAAAGAGAAAGGCAAATGGTAGTGGTTAAATAAGTACTGTGTAAATTAACCATTGTATTAATCCTTTCATTTAGCAC